>NZ_JYNS01000006.1 GCF_000934725.1 Methyloterricola oryzae | reverse complement strand
GTTCTTCGCGATGCGGCTGATGCACGGTGGCTACGAGACGTTCGTGGTGGGCGAGATCGTGACGCCGAGCATCCGCGAGGGTGATCTGTTCATCGTGATTTCGGGCTCTGGGGAGACGGAGACAATGCTGGCTTTCACCAAGAAGGCGAAGCAGCAGGGCGCGAAGATTGCGGTGATCTCGACCAAGAAGAGTTCGACCATGGCGGACATGGCGGACGAGGTGTTCCAGATCGGGACGCCGGAGTTGTACGGCAAGGTGGTCGGCATGCCCATGGGTACGACCTTCGAGCTGTCGACGCTGTTCTTCCTGGAGGCGACCATTTCGCACATCATCCACGAGAAGGGAATTCCCGAGGAAGAGATGCGGACTCGCCACGCTAACCTGGAATGATCTCCAAGCCAAGGAGCTAGGCATCCGCTCGTCCAGCCTTCGCCAAGTCAGTCGACGTATTGACGGAAAAAGGCCCGCCCCCGGTTCGCCGGCGGCGGGCCTTTCATTTCCGGTGAGCTAGCGACATGAATGGGCAGGCCCCCGCCCCTTCTTCGCGCCGGCGCTTTGCGCTGTCGGTCTATCTCAGTCTTCTGTTCTCCCTGGTGGTCTTCGCCGCGGGCGCCGCCGTAGCCTGGGTCGATTACCTGCAGGCCCGGGAGTTCGCCCTCAAGTCCGCCAACGAGGTCTTCCTACAGATTGGTCAATCCACCCGAGCTAGCCTGGCCGAGATCATGCAGCCGGCGCGCAGCTTCGCGGAACTGTTGGCCATGCAGCCGCCCCGGCCCATCGCCGGCGCGGGCAATCTGCAAACCCGTCTGGAAGCGCTCCCCCTGCTGGCCCAGGCTTTTGCCGACACCTCGGCGCTGGAGTCGGTCTATTGCGGTTACGACGATGGCAGCTTTTTCCTCCTACGCCTGTTGGACAGCGCCGAGGAGCGCTCGCTGTATCAGGCCCCGCCCACCGCCGCCTACATGGTGGAAAGTGTGGAGGCCGAGGCCATAGGTGCCAACAAAATCCAGTTCCTGTTCTTGGACGACGGCTTGCGCGAGGTCGAACGGCGCAGTCCCCCGGATTTCAGCTATGACCCACGCAGCCGCCCCTGGTACCAGATGGCACAGGTGCCGGGGCGGCGGGTACTCACCGAGCCTTACATCTTTGCGGCATCCGGCGAGCCGGGCATAACCATCGCCGTCCGAACCCAGGGCGCCAGCGTCATCGGCATCGACGCCAGTCTGCGCGGCATGTCCGAACGTCTCGCCTCGCTGGCCCGGTTGCCGGGGATGAAGATTGCGTTGTTCGATACCCACAGTCAGCTTTTGGCCCAGACGGGAACCCAGGTCCCGCCGGCACGTAGAACCGCCGAGGGCCTTAGTTTGGCGAGGCTGGATGACGCCGGCGATCCGGTGCTGGCGCAACTGAAGGCGGGGGACGCGGATCAGGAAGCCGCGCGAACCATAGATGCCGATGGCCGCGCCTGGAATACCGTGGTGCTTCAACTCGCCACCCTGCGCGGCCCCATGTACCTCGGGATTGCCGTTCCTATGCGGGAACTGCTGGGCCAGGCCATCAGCATGCGCGACCGCGGCCTGCTCGCTACCGCGGGCGTCTTGCTTCTCGCTCTACCGGTTACATGGTTCACCGCCCGGCGGGTGGCGCTGTCCCTTCGGGATATCACCCGGGACGCCGCCGACATCTGCGCATTCAAGTTCGGCGGTGCTCCAGCCAGGCCATCCGTCGTGCTGGAAGTGGATCAGCTGGCGGAAGCCATGGCCATGATGCGGGGCACCATCCGGCATTTTCTGGAAATTGCCACCTCGCTGGCTGCGGAAACCAACTTCAAGCGTCTGCTGCATCGGGTCGTTCAGGAAACCGCCTCCGCCAGTGGTGCCGACGGCGGCCTGATCTATTTGAGTGAAGACGACGGGCGCCGCCTGGTGCCCGCCGCCTTCGTGCGGGCCGATGGGGAGGCGCTGGACTTGGCGCCCGCGCAGCCCCAGGCAATCGAGGACGACGGGCCGTTGGCTTGGGCCATTCGCTCCCGGCGAACCGTGACCCAGCGTGGCTCGGCGGCAGGTCTTCATTTCTTGCAGGACCATGCGGCCGAGGGCCGACTAGGGCTGGTGATTATTCCCCTGAGCGACCGCAGCGGCGAGACGGTGGGCGCCCTGGTGCTCTATTCCACCGACAGGGATGCTTCCGCCGGCGCGCGTCTGGCGTTCGCCGAAGCCTTGTCTCAGACCGCCGCAATTGCCATCGAAACCCAGCGTCTGCTGGAAGCCCGCAAGGCCCTGCTGGACTCTTTCATCCAACTGGTGGCCGGAGCCATCGATGCCAAATCGCCCTACACCGGCGGGCACTGCCAGCGAGTCCCCGAACTGACCATGATGCTGGCCCGCGCCGCCTGCGAAGCGCCCGCTGGCCCATTCAAGGATTTCAGCCTGAACGAAGAGGAGTGGGAAGCGCTGCAGATCGCCAGCTGGCTGCATGACTGCGGCAAGGTGACGACGCCGGAGTACGTGGTGGACAAGGCCACCAAGTTAGAGACCCTGCACGATCGCATCCACGAGGTGCGCATGCGCTTCGAAGTGCTTAAGCGCGACGCGGAGCTGGAATACTGGAAGGCGGTGGCGGAAGGCGGCGACCGTGAGACATTGCGGGAGGCTTTGGCGCGCACCCTAGCGGTGCTAGATGAGGAATTCGCCTTCGTGGCCGAATGCAACCAGGGCGGCGAAACCATGGACCCGGCCCGGCTGGAGTGGCTTCGGGAAATCGGCGCCCGCACCTGGCTGCGCACCCTGGACGACCGTCTGGGCATTTCCCATGAGGAGCGCCAGCGCAAGGAGCGCGTGCCGCCCACGCCGCTGCCAGTGGCCGAGCGCCTGCTGGACGACAAACCCGAGCATCAGATCCAACGCGGTGAGGGCAATGGCATCCCGGAAGACAACCCTTGGTGTTTCCGCATGGCGGTGCCTGAGCTCAAGTACAATCGAGGCGAGTTGTACAATCTGTCCATCGGGCGTGGCACCCTGACCGACGAGGAACGCTACGTCATCAACCACCACATCGTTCAAACCATCGTCATGCTGTCGCAACTGCCCTTCCCCAGGCATCTGGCGGCGGTGCCGGACCTGGCGGGCGGCCACCATGAGAAGATGGACGGCACCGGTTATCCCAGGCAGTTACGGCGGGAAGACATGAGTGTGGGCGCGCGCATCATGGCTATCGCCGACATCTTCGAGGCCCTGACCGCGGTCGACCGGCCCTACAAGAAGGGCAAGACCCTGACGGAGGCCCTTCGCATCATGGCGGCAATGGCGCGCGAGCAGCACATCGACGCTGATTTGTTCCGCCTGTTCCTGGCTTCCGGCGTCTATCGGCAGTACGCCGAACGCTTCCTTCGGCCTGAGCAGATCGACGCGGTCGATATCGAACAGTATTTAACCGAGACATAGGAGATCCCATGGCCGGTTTCACGGTCCATTTCAAGAAACCCGATGACTGGGCCGATTCGGTCCACATCCATTTCTGGAACGTCGAAGGGCAGGCTGCCAGCGACTGGCCCGGCGCGCCCATGCGGGCGGAGGGCGAGGGCTGGTTCGCCTTCGAATTCGCGGCGCCGGCGGCGCACTTCGTCTTCAATGATGGCCAGGGTCGGCAGAGCGGCGATCAGCACCGGGAGCGGGAGGGCTGGTACGGCATCGACGGCCGCTGGCACGACAGCCGGGCCAAAGCGGTGTGGCAGGCGCGCAAAGCCCATCCCAAGCCGAAACCGGCACCGACCCTGGAACCCAGGCCGGTTTCGGAGCGCAGCGATTTTCGCGAGGAAACCATCTACTTCCTTCTGACTACCCGTTTTTATGACGGTGACCCGTCCAACAATTTCTACTGCCGCGACCGCATCAAGTTCAATGCGGCCGGCGAGCCGGAAGATCCCCATTGGCGGGGCGATTTCAAGGGGCTCATCGAGCGCCTGGATTACATCAAGGACCTGGGCTTCACCGCCATCTGGATCACGCCGCCGGTGGAGAACCGCTCGGGACTGGACTACCACGGCTACCATGCCTACGATTGGACCCGCATCGACCCCCGCCTGGAGTCCCCCGGCGCCACCTACCAGGATCTGATCGACGCCGCCCACGCGCGGGGCATCAAGATCATCCAGGACGTGGTGGTGAACCACTCCTGCCAGTACGGCATCCGTGGCAAGGTGCACATCGACCACCTCCCCATCAAATACTACGTGTCGCAAGGTTCGGAGCCGGGCCGCGTGGAACACGGGCCGTATCAAGGGAGCCTTGGCAATTACGCCTGGCCCAACCGGGACGATATCGACAATCCACTGGCCCCCGACTGGTACAGGGAACGCCACGAGCGCGACCCGGAAGGCATCGAACCTCTGGTCGACCCCAAGACCGGCGAGACGGTGCCCAAGCCCGGCTACAACCCGGGCCGCTTCTTCGGCATCGATTGCCACGATCTGGACCCGGACTGGTATCACCAGGAAGGCTTCATCTGCGGCGGCGATTGGGAGAGCGCCCATCCCCTGCAGCACAAGCACCTGGCCGGGGACTGCATCGACCTGGCCACCACCCGTCAGAACGTCAAGGATTACCTGGTCGGTTCCATCAACCGCTATCTGGACATGGGGGTGGACGCCCTGCGCATCGACACGGTCAAGCACATCGAGCGCGACAACCTGCTGGAATACGTCAACGCCTGGAAGGCCCACAAGCCGGGCCTGTTCGTGTTCGGCGAGAATCTGGTGAAGGGCTATGGCTGGGGCGATATGGGCGGCGGCGACAACGGTCCCTCGCAGATCCGGCCCTGGTGGTACACCCGACTGGGCCACGACCCGCGCGATCCGGCTTCAGGGGGCGATTCGGGTTTTCCCCAGCTGGATTTCGGCCTGTTCTCCACCTTCCGCGACACCGTGAGCAAGGGCACCTACGGCGGCACGGCCCAGATTTTCAGCATGGACTGGATTTACGGCGATGTGACGCAGCTGGTCACCTTCCTGCAGAACCACGACGTGGGGCCGGACAACGACTTCAAGTACCGCTTCAAGGGCGAGCAATGGATGGCGGCGGCGGCCTACAACCTGATCTGGACGGTGCGCGGCATCCCATGCCTGTACTACGGCGAGGAGATCGAGTTCATGAAAGGGGCGCCCCAGGACGTGGAGGGCGAAAAGGACACCCTGGACCAGACCGGCCGGGCCTATTTCGGGGATTACTTGAGCGATGAGGCCTTGCCGCGCACTCAGGCTCATCCCCTATATCAGCACATCAAGCGCCTGAACCAGATTCGCCGGGCGGTGCCCGCCCTGCAGAAGGCTCCGGTGACGCAACTGAGTGAATGGGGCGGCGGCATGAGCTTCGTCCGCGACTATCCGGAAGGTTCCAGCTATGCCGTGGTGGGCCTCGCCATTGGCGGCGACCAGCAGGTGAATGTGGATGGCGTCCGGCCCGGCCTCTACCGGGATGCCGTGACCGGCCAGGAGATCCACAGCGGCGGTTCCTTGAGCTTTCAAGTCAAGGCCAATTCCGCCGGGATCTACGTGCTCGATGGTCCGGGCAAGGTCGGGGTGGACGGCCTCTACCTGAGATAGGAAACTGCGGACCTATTCCGCGTTTCCTTGGGTTCCAGGGAAGGCTTACTTGCCGCCGGCCTGTTCCAAGTGTGCCTTGCCGTCGGCGGCCTCCTGGGCGGCGCGGTCGGTGTTGTGCCAGTTGGAATGCTGGACCGCCGTGTTCAGGTCTGCTTCACCCTGCTTGACGTGCGGGTCCACTTGGGCGCCGGATGCTGCCTTGGCGGCGTCGATGTGCTGCAGCGCCTGCTCGGCATGTAGGCCCACGGACTTGGAGTCGGTGGCGCTGGCCGCCTCGGCGGCGTGTTTCAGAGCCTCGGCGGTGTGGTCCTCAGCCAGGAGGCAGGGGGACGTGGTGGCGAGCAAGGCAAAAACGGCGCGGCGGATGCGATCGGACATGACTCTCCCCCTTTGGCTTGTTTTTATACGGGAGCCTGGATTTTAGCTCAGCTTGAGGTCTGCGGCACGCGCCTAAAGCACCTCGGCCAGGTTGCCCTTTTCTTCCAGCCACACCTTGCGGTCGCCTGCCCGCTTCTTGGCCAGCAGCATGTCCAGTTGCCGGTCGGTGGCCTCGCTGTCGTCCAGGCTCAACTGGATCAGCCGGCGGGTGTCCGGATTCATGGTGGTTTCCCGCAGTTGCGAGGGGTTCATCTCGCCGAGGCCCTTGAAGCGCTGCACATTGACCTTGCCCTTGATTTTCTCCGCCTCGATGCGGTCCAGCACGCCCTTGCGCTCGTGATCGTCCAGGGCGTAGTAGACGTGCTTGCCCACATCGATCCGGTAGAGCGGCGGCATGGCGACGAACACGTGGCCGGCGGCCACCAGCGGCCGGAAATGCTTTACGAATAACGCGCACAGCAAGGTGGCGATGTGGTTGCCGTCGGAATCCGCGTCCGCCAGGATGCACACCTTGCCGTAGCGTAGGTTGCCGATGTCGGCGGAGCCCGGGTCCACTCCCAGGGCCAGGGCGATGTCGTGCACTTCCTGCGAGGCCAGCACGCTTTCCGATTCCACCTCCCAGGTGTTCAGGATCTTGCCGCGCAGGGGCATGATGGCCTGGAATTCGCGATCCCTGGCCTGCTTGGCCGAGCCGCCGGCGGAATCGCCCTCCACCAGGAACAGTTCCGTGAGCGCCGTGTCCTGGGAGGCGCAATCGGCGAGCTTGCCCGGCAGGGCGGGCCCGGCGGTGACCTTCTTGCGTACCACCTGGCGGCTGGCCTTGAGCCGTTTCTGCGCGCTCTCGATCACCAGGGCGGCGATCGTTTCCCCTTGGGCGGGGTGCTGATTGAGCCAAAGGCTGAAGGCGTCCTTGACCACGCCGGACACGAAGGCCACGCACTCGCGGGAACTGAGGCGCTCCTTGGTCTGGCCGGAGAACTGCGGCTCCTGAAGCTTGACCGACAGCACGTATTGGCAGCGCTCCCAGACGTCTTCCGGAGCAATCTTGACGCCGCGCGGGAGCAGGTCGCGGAAATCGCAGAATTCACGGATGGCTTCCGTGAGTCCGGCCCGCAGTCCGTTCACATGGGTGCCGCCCTGGGGTGTTGGCACCAGGTTCACATAGCTTTCCGCCACGGCTTCCCGGACGTCCTGCGCCCAGACAAGGGCCCAGTCGGCGGCTTCGCCGCTGCCTTCCATGGAACCGGTGAAAGGTTCGGCGGGGGTGCATTCCACGTGGCCGATCTGATCCAGCAGGTATTCCGGCAGGCCGTTTTCGTAATGCCAGACGGTTTCCTCCCCGCTGGCTTCCTCGCGCAGGGTGATCTTGAGGCCCGGACACAGCACCGCCTTGGCGCGCAGCAGATGCTTGAGCCTGGAGACGGATACGCGCGGCGAATCGAAGTAACGGGGCTCCGGCCAGAAGCGCACCACACTGCCGGTGTCCCTCGGCCTGGTGCTGCCGATTTCCGTGAGTTCGGTGAGCTTGTCGCCCTGGGCGAAGCTCATGGCGTAGACCTTGCCGCCGCGGCGGATCTCCACCTCCAGGCGCGCCGAGAGCGCGTTTACTACCGACACGCCGACGCCATGCAGGCCGCCGGAGAAGCCGTAGCTCTTGTGGGAGAACTTGCCGCCGGCATGCAGCTTGGTGAGGATCACCTCCACGCCGGAAACGCCCTGCTCCGGGTGAATATCCACCGGCATGCCGCGGCCGTCGTCGCGCACCGTGACGCCGCCATCGGCCAGCAGGGTGACGTCGATCGTGCGGGCGAAGCCGGCAAGGGCCTCATCGACGCTGTTGTCCACCACCTCCTGGGCCAGGTGGTTGGGGCGGCTGGTGTCAGTGTACATGCCGGGCCGTTTGCGGACCGGGTCGAGGCCGCTGAGGACCTCAATGGCGGAAGCGTCGTATTGTTCGGTCATGGCGCCTGTGTGCGAGTCCTTCTGGCTTGAATCATCATCTGATTTCGCGATTCGGTATTTTACATGAGGGCCGGGTCTTCGCCCTTGCGTGGTTGATGGGGGTCTTGAGCTTCACCATTCGATAAAGAGGAACGGTCGCGCCGGGTAGGTGCCAAGAAATTTCCATCATGGCGTGCAACGCCACCTGCCGTTTCTGTGATGCCGGCATGTTCGCCATGGCCTTATCGGTAGGCATTTTGCGGCATCGTCTTGCCGGTTCCTGATGTGTTCCTGGCATGTTTTCAACCAATTGAAATTTAAATATAAAGCAGTAATGGCCGGCACTCGATTCAGTGTCCATCAGTTGTTTTCCGCTGCCCCTGAGGACGCTGATGAAATTGTCCCGGATTCCCCTTGACTTGCCTCAGGTTGGTTTCTATATTGAGGCCAAGTGGAGTTTAGTGGAAAAAAATGGAGATTAATGGGGAGCGGGGGCGGAGTTGTTTCGGGGCGTCAATTCGATCAATCTTGACGAAAAAGGCCGGCTGGCCATCCCAACTCGCTACCGAGCGGAGTTGCAGGAGTGCTGCGAGCGCCAATTGGTCCTGACCGTCGGGCTCGATCGTTGCCTCATGCTGTATCCCTTTCCCGAGTGGGAGGACATCGAGCGCAAGCTGGTGAAACTCCCCAGTCTCAACAAGCAAGCAAAGCGTTTACAGCGGCTCCTCATCGGCCATGCCACCGAGTGTGAGATGGACAGCCAGGGCCGCGTTCTCATCGCGGAACCGCTCCGAAAGTTTGCCAACTTGGACAAGCGCGTGGTGTTGACGGGCCAAGGAAACAAGTTCGAGATCTGGGACGAGGACGTGTGGAATCGCAGCCGCGACGAATGGTTGGAAGAGGAGGGAGTCGAAGACCTGGACGACCTGTCGCCCGAACTGGAATCCCTTTCTTTCTGATGAGTGTTGAAAAAGGCGCGCACGTGCCGGTGATGCTGGCGGAGGCGCTGGAAGGCCTGAACATTCAAGGCGATGGATTTTACGTGGACTGCACTTTCGGACGGGGCGGGCATTCTGCCGCAATTCTCGCACGACTCGGGCCGGCCGGGCGGCTGCTGGCTTTAGACAAGGACCCCGCCGCAGTGGCATGGGCCAAGGAACAGGGCTTGCTGGCCGACGAGCGATTCGCGGTGTGGCACGGCAGCTTTGCGGAACTGGTCCCGCAGATTGACAAGTTGGGGAAAACCGGCGATGTCGGCGGCATTTTGATGGATCTGGGCGTTTCCTCCCCGCAGTTGGACGAAGCCGAGCGTGGTTTCAGTTTCATGCGCGAGGGGCCCTTGGACATGCGCATGGATACCAGCCGCGGTCCAACGGCCGCCGAGTGGATCGATGCGGTGACGGAAAGCGAACTCGAGCGGGTCCTCAGGACCTATGGCGAGGAGCGGTTCGCCCGTCGTATTGCCCGTGCGATCCTGGCAGCTCGGCCCTTGACGAGCACCTCGGCCCTGGCCCGGGTGATCGAGCAGGCGGTTCCGACCCGGGAAAAGGGCAAACATCCGGCGACCCGCAGCTTTCAGGCGATACGCATTGCCTTGAACGGTGAGTTGGAGGCATTGGAGCAGGCTTTAGAGCAGGCCGTCAAGGTGCTGCGTCCAGGGGGCAGGCTGGTGGTGATCGCCTTTCATTCGCTGGAAGACCGTATCGTCAAGCGCTTCATGCGCGACCAGGAACGGGGCCGGCCGCTACCCGCCCATCTGCCCGTGCCTATCGAGCATCGGGCGCGACTGCGTCGGGTCGGCAAAAAGCGCCTGCCATCGGCCGACGAGGTTCAGGCCAATGTGCGCGCGCGCAGCGCCGTCATGCGGGTAGCCGAGCGGGTGGCGGCATGAGGAGCATCCTGGTGCTGCTGCTGATCGTGGTGGTTTCGGCCTTGGGCGTGGTTTACACCAAGTACCGGTCACGCATGTTGTTCGCTGAAATCCAGCGCCTGGAGCAGGAACTGGACGGCTATGAAGTGGAGCTTGGGCAGTTGCAGCTCGAGCAGAATACCTGGGCGGAACACAGCCGCATCGAGCGTCTGGCCCGCACCCGGTTGGGGATGGATTTGCCCCGCAGGGAATCGATCATTTATGTCAAACCTTAGTATTGGCAAGCTACCATGATGGTCATCAGTAATACCAGACGGATCGATGAAACGGACTACGCCGGTCGCTGGCGTTTCCTCTTGATTGCCATGATGTGCGCCATGCTGGTACTCGTGGGGCGCGCTATCAAACTGCAGGTGCTGGACCGCCAGTTCCTGATCCAGCAAGGTGACATGCGCCACGTCGGCGTGGTGCCGGTTCCGGCGCACCGCGGCCGCATCCTTGACCGCAACGGCGAATTGCTCGCCATCAGTTCCCCCGTCAAATCCGTTTGGGTCAATCCCAAGGAGTTCGAGGCGAGCGACCAGGATGTCAAAGCCTTGGGCGATGCGATCGGGATGAGCCCTAAGGAGATCCGGCGGCGCACGTCCAATTCCGGCCGCGGCTTCGTCTATCTGAAACGGCGCATGAGTCCGGAGATGGCTGACCAGGCTATCGCAATCGGCATTCCCGGTGTCTACGCGGAGCGGGAGTACCAGCGCTATTACCCCACAGGCGAAGTGGCGGCCCACATGCTGGGGTTCAACAATATCGACGACAGCGGTCAGGAAGGCATGGAACTGGCCTACAACGACTGGCTGAAGGGTGTGCCCGGCGCCAAGCGCATCATGCGTGACGGCAAGCGGCGCATCATCGAGGACGTGGAAGTGCTGCGCATGCCGTCGGCAGGCAAGGACCTCAAGCTGAGTATCGATCAGCGTCTGCAATACCTGGCCTACCGCGAGCTGAAGCGAACCGTGCTGCAGCACCGAGCGAAGTCGGGCACGCTGGTCCTTCTGGATTCGGAGAGCGGCGAGGTGCTGGCCATGGCCAATCAGCCGTCCTTCAATCCCAACAGCCGCGCCCGTATCAGCGGCAACGTCTCCCGCAACCGGGCCATTACCGATCTGTTCGAGCCCGGCTCCACCATCAAGCCGTTCGGCGTCGCCTGCGCCATGGAATTGGGCAAAATCGGGCCCGGCACGGTGTTCAACACCAGCCCGGGGCAGTTGCGCGTGGGCAGCAATGTGGTGAAGGACGTGCACAACTACGGCGTCCTGGATGTGGCCCACATTCTGCAAAAGTCCAGCAACGTGGGCATGACCAAGATCGCCCTGAACCTGCCGTCCGGCAAGCTTTGGGCTTTCTACAACAACCTGGGTTTCGGTCAGGGGCTGGAGACCGGTTTTCCCGGCGAGGCGAGCGGCCGGCTCTCCAACCACCAGAACTGGGGTCCGTTCCACCAGGCGACGCTGTCCTTCGGCTATGGTCTCTCAACTTCCGCGCTGCAACTGGCGAGGGCGTATTTGTCCTTGGCCAACGGTGGCGAAATACCGATGGTGGGCCTTTTGAAGCGGGAGAAGCCGCCTGAAGTCCACCGCATCATGTCGGCCAAGACCGCCAACAGCGTGAAAACCATGCTGGAGGCTGTGGTGACCCGCGAGGGAACCGCCATCAAGGCCGCCATCCCCGGATACCGCGTAGCCGGCAAGACCGGCACGGTCAAGAAAAGCGGCGCCCATGGCTATCAGCAGGGCGCTTACCTGTCGCTGTTCGCCGGCATGGCGCCAGCGAGCAAACCCAAATTGGTGATGATCGTGATGATCGACAATCCTACAGCGGGCGAATACTACGGCGGCGCCGTGGCGGCCCCCGTATTTTCCACGGTGATGGAAGGCGCCCTGCGCCTGCTGAATATCGCGCCTGATCAGGAGGAACCGCCGGTAATTACCGTCGCCCAGGAAGGTGCCATATGATGCCGGCCAAGGACACGCCCCCCGACCTCAGGCTCGACCGGCTCCTGGAGGGGCTGGTCGAAGGCGGCCCCGGCGTGCCCTCGCTGGTGGTACGCGGACTCTCACTCGATAGCCGGGACATCTGTCCCGGCGACGTGTTTTTTGCGCTGGCGGGAACCCGTTGCCACGGCCTCCGCTACGCCGAGGCCGCCATTGCCGCCGGCGCTTGCGCCATTCTGTATGAGCCCGCGGAAGGCGGCACGGAACTGGCGCGTGGCATCAGCGCGGTTCCCTGCGTGCCTGTGGCGGGACTGCAGCAGCGGGTGGGCCAGATCGCCGACCGCTTTTACGGCGAGCCCTCGCGCCATCTGGACATCATCGGCATCACCGGGACCAACGGGAAGACCTCCTGCAGCCATTTCCTCGCTCACGCCCTGAACAATCACCGGCCGGCTGCCGTCATCGGCACCCTGGGCTGGGGTGTGCTGGGCGAACTGTCCAGTACCAGTCATACCACGCCGGATGCCATCGAGGTGCATGCCCTGCTGGACCGCTTGCGTGGGCAGAACGTGCGTGCCGTCGCCATGGAGGCTTCCTCCCACGGATTGGTGCAGGGACGTGTCAACGGTGTGCGCTTTCGCGGCGGACTGTTCACCAATCTCAGCCGCGATCACCTGGACTATCACGGCAACATGGAAGCCTATCTGGATGCCAAGCTCCGTCTGGTGCGCTGGCCCGAGCTGAATTTCATAGCCTTCAATCTCGATGACCCCAGCGCCGAAGGTGTACTGCGCGCTGCCCCGGCGGGTCTGCGTCGCCTCGCCTACACCCTGAATGCCGCCCGCGGTAGGACCGTGGATGCCGAACTCGTGTGCGCCAGCGCCGTCGCCCAGCGTGGTGACGGCGTCTCTTTTCGAGTCAGCCATTCCTTCCTCGAGGCCGAGGTCTCGGCGCCGCTGTACGGGCGCTTCAATGTCGAAAACCTGCTGGGCGTCACTGCCGTGCTGCTGGGCATGGGCTATTCGCTCGGCGAAGCCGCGCGCCGCGTCAGCCGGGTCAAGGCCGTGCCGGGCCGCATGGAGCGCTTCTCCGCGCGTTCTGGCTATGAGGTCATCGTCGATTATGCACACACTCCCGATGCCCTGGAGAAGGTGCTGGACAACCTGCGCCAGCACTGCAAGGGTCGCCTGACGGCGGTTTTCGGCTGTGGTGGCGACCGTGACAAGGGCAAGCGCCCTCAGATGGGAGCCATCGCCGAGCGGCTGGCGGACCGTGTCATCGTAACCGACGACAATCCGCGCACCGAGGACGGTCAGCGCATCGTGGAGGAAATCCTGGCGGGCTGTCAGGCGCCTTCGCAGTTGCGCGTGCAGCGTGATCGCCGCGCCGCCATTGCGGAAGCCCTTGCCGATGCTCGCCCCGGCGACATGGTGCTGGTGGCCGGCAAGGGGCATGAAGACACCCAGGACATAGGCGGGATCAAGCACCCGTTCAGTGACCGCGTGGTCGTGTGCGAGCTGTTGCAGGCCATGGGCCAGGGAGTGTCGGATGCGACTGATTGATCTGGCGACGGCCGCCGGAGGTGCGCTGTCCGGCGCGGACGCCGAATGTGGCGGTGTCAGCATCGACACCCGTACCCTGAAGCCTGGCCAATTGTTCGTCGCGATACCGGGCGCCCGCGTTGATGGGCATGACTTTGTCGCTGCCGCGGCGGCGGCCGGTGCCTGTGCGGCTCTGGTGGAGCGTCCCGTGGACGTTACGCTGCCGCAGATCGTGGTCCAGGACGCCCGTCTCGCCCTGGGAAGGATAGGCAACGCCTGGCGCAAGGCCTTGCCCGTAACCGTGGTGGGCGTCACCGGCAGCAATGGCAAGACCACGGCAAAGGAAATGGTCAGCGCCATTCTGGGCGTCCATGCCCCGGTTTTGAAAACGGTGGGTAACCTGAACAACGATTTAGGGGTGCCCTTGACCCTGGCGCGTCTCCGTCCGGAGCACCGCTATGCGGTGATCGAAATGGGCGCCAATCATCCGGGCGAGATCGCTTATGTGGCAGGGCTCGCCGCGCCGGAAGTGGCGCTCATCACCAATGCCGGCGATGCCCATCTGGAGGGGTTTGGTAGCCGCGACGGGGTGGCGCGGGCCAAGGGCGAAATGATCGGGGCCTTGCTGGCGGACGGTGTCGCGGTGCTCAACGCCGACGACGCCTACATCGGCTTTTGGCGTGGGCTGGCCGGGGAGCGCAAAGTCATCAGTTTCGGCTTTCACGAAACGGCCGACGTGCGCGGCCTGACAGAGACTGTCCGGGTGTCCCACGAGGCGGATGGGTTCCATACCCTTTTCGACTATGTCATCGGGGGAGTGAGGCGCCAATTGGCCCTGCGTCTCGCGGGCCGGCACAACGTCGCCAATGCCCTCGCTGCGGCCGCCGTCGCCACCGCGCTGGGTTTGCCATCCGAGCAGATTGCCGCGGGACTGGCTCAGATCGAGCCAGTGCCGGGACGGATGCAGCCGGAGTTCGCCGGCAATGGTGCCTTGTTCATCAACGACACCTATAATGCCAACCCCAGCTCATTCAGCGCCGCGCTGGACGTGCTGCTGCAACTGCCAGGCGAACCCTGGATCGTGCTGGGCGCCTTCGGCGAATTGGGCGAGAACAGTGCGGCGCTGCACGCAGGGCTTGGGGAAGAGGCGCGACGCGCGGGTGTCGCCCGCCTGTTCGCCACCGGCCCGCACGCCGAACAGGCGGTGGCCGCGTTCGGTTCCCATGGCCGTTATTTCTCCGAACAAACGGATCTGATCAGACACTTGCAGGAGACGCTCGATCCCAAAGCGGTTGTGCTGGTCAAGGGTTCCCGAGCGCAGCGCATGGAACGCGTCATTGAAGCCTTTTGCCGAGGCGTACGAGAAACCTGATGCTCCTGAAACTCGCCTTGATGCTGGAAGGTTACGTGGATTTTTTCCGCGTCTTCCACTATTTGACCTTTCGCGCCATTCTCGGCACCCTGACGGCCTTGCTCATCGCTTTCCTGGTTGGCCCGGCGATGATTCGCCGGCTCAGCCGTTACAAGATCGGGCAAAGCATACGCGAGGATGGCCCGCAGTCGCATTTCTCCAAGGCGGGCACCCCCACCATGGGCGGGGCGCTGATCCTGGTGTCCATCGGCATCAGTACGCTGCTTTGGGCCGATCTGGGCAACCGTTACGTCTGGGTGACCCTGCTGGTGACCCTGGCTTTTGGACTCATCGGCTTCGTCGACGATTACAAGAAACTGGTGCTCCGCAACAGCAAGGGGCTGGCCGCGCGCCACAAATACCTGTGGCAGTCGGTGGTCGGACTGGCCGCCGCCATCTTCCTGCACCTGACGGCGACGCTGCCGGCCGAGACCACCTTCATCGTGCCCTTCTTCAAGCACTTCATGCTCAACCTGGGCTGGGTTTACGTGCTGCTCACCTATCTGGTGATCGTAGGCAGCAGCAACGCGGTGAATCTGACCGACGGGCTGGATGGCCTGGCGATCATGCCCACCGTGCTGGTGGGCGGCGCCCTGGGCGTGTTTGCCTATGTCTCGGGCAACGCCGTGTTCGCCGAATACCTGGGCATACCGTTCCTTCCCAAGGCGGGCGAACTGGTGGTGTTCTGTGCCGCCCTGGTCGGGGCCGGCCTCGGTTTTCTCTGGTTCAATGCCTACCCCGCCCAGGTCTTCATGGGCGATGTGGGCGCACTGGCGCTGGGCGCAGGGCTCGGCACGCTGGCGGTGCTAGTACGCCAGGAGATCGTGCTGATGATCATGGGGGGCGTGTTCGTGATGGAGACCGTGTCGGTGATGTTGCAGGTGCTGTCGTTCAAGCTGACCGGCAAGCGCATCTTCCGCATGGCGCCCATACACCATCATTTCGAGCTTAAGGGCTGGCCGGAGCCGCGGGTGATCGTGCGTTTCTGGATCATCACGGTGATCCTGGTGCTGTTCGGCCTGGCCACCCTGAAGCTGCGCTGATGTGGGGGGTCGGCACCATGACTGAGGTCCCGGTTACAGCGCACCCCCTGGCCCGGCTGGGCCTAAATGCAGGCTCACGCGCCCTGGTGCTGGGACTGGGCAAGACCGGCCTCTCCGTCGCTCGCTTTCTCTCCCGCCAGGGTATTCCGCTGGCCGTGGTGGATACACGGGAAAGTCCGCCGGGCCTGAGCGAATTGCAGGAATGCCTGCCTGATGTGGCTGTCTTCCTGGGCGGTTTCGATCAGGCGGCCTTTGCCGCCGCCACCCATCTGGTGGTGAGCCCGGGCATCGGGATGGACAATCCGGCCGTGGTGCAGGCGGTGCAAATGGGTCTGCCGGCCTTCGGGGACGTGGATCTGTTCGCTTGCATGGCCAAGGCGCCGGTGATCGCCATTACCGGCGCGAATGGCAAGAGCACGGTGACGACCCTGGTGGGCCTCATGGCCGAGGCCGCCGGGCGCCGGGTGAAGGTGGGCGGGAACCTGGGCGAGCCCATGCTGGACCTGCTGGACGAGGACGCCGATCTATACGTGCTCGAACTGTCCAGTTTCCAGACCGAGCGGGCCTCCCTGTTGGAACCTGCCGTGGCGACGGTGCTGAACATTTCCCCGGACCACATGGACCGTTATCCGGACATCGCCGCCTATGCCGAGGCCAAGCGGCGGATATTCAAGGGACAGGGCGTGATGGTGCTGAATGCCGACGACCCGATGGTCGTGTCGATGGCGGAACCAGGGCGAACCGTCACCTGGTTCGGTTTGGACGAGGGCGCCGAGCCCGCACCCGAGTATGGCCTGAAGCGCAAAGATGGCGCCGACTGGCTAACCGTGCGAGGCGAACCCTGGCTGGCGACGGCGGAGATACGCATCAAGGGCCGCCACAACCTGGCCAATGCCCTGGCGGCGCTGGCGTTGGGCGAAGCGGCAGGCCTGCCGCGGGAGGCCATGTTAACGGCGCTGCGGAAATTTGCGGGCCTGGATCATCGCATGCAGTGGGTGGCCGAGATCGACGGCGTAAGTTGGATCAATGATTCCAAGGCCACCAACATCGGCGCCTGCATCGCGGCGCTGGAAGGCCTCGAAGGGCCGGTGGTGCTGATCGCCGGCGGTGATGGCAAAGGCGCCGACTTTGCGCCCCTGGCGCCGGTGGCTCAGGGCAAGTTACGCGCTGCGGTGCTCATGGGGCGCGATGCGCCGTTGCTGGAAAAGATTTTGAGCCCGGTGGTCGAGACGGCGCGCGTCGGCGGAATGAGCGAGGCGGTCGCAGCCGCGCGGCGGATGGCGCAAGCGGGTGATACGGTGCTATTGGCTCCAGCTTGTGCCAGCCTGGACCAGTACAAGGATTATCAGGAACGTGGGCGGATGTTCGCGGAAGCGGTTAGAGGGTTGAAGCCATGAACACACGGGTAGCGGGTCGCGGGCGTGGGCTGGTGCTGCAGTGGGGCCCCAGCCGGTTTTATGTGGACACGGTCCTGCTGTGTGCGGCAATGGGTCTGCTGGTGCTGGGCTTTGTCATGGTGGCCTCGGCGTCCCTGCATCTGGGCGAGAAACTGGCGGAGGACAGCTTCTATTTCCCCAAGCACCAGGTGGTGCACATCGCCATGGGCCTGGCCTCGGCCATCTTCGTCGGCTGCCAGTCCCTGGAGTTCTGGAAGAAGTCCGCTCCGGTGCTGCTGCTGGTGGGGATGGGCCTGCTGGTGCTGGTGCTGATTCCTGGTCTGGGCAAGTCGGTCAACGGCAGTTCCCGCTGGCTCAGCCTGCTGGGCGTGCGCATCCAGGTTTCCGAAATCTTCAAGCTGTTTGCCGTCATCTACATGGCCAGCTTCATCACCCGCCGCCTGAATTTGGTGCGGGAATCCGTGATGGGCATGATCGTGCCCCTGGCCCTGCTGGCGGTGGGTGGGGTGCTGCTGCTGCTGGAGCCTGATTTTGGCGCCACCGCGGTGATCATGGCCACTGCCCTCGGGATGCTGTTCCTGGCCGGGGCGCGTCTGTGGCAATTCGGCATCCTGCTGGGCGCCATGGGCGCTGCCGGGGTCGTGCTCATCTTCACCTCGTCCTACCGACTGAAGCGTGTGCTGAGCTTCATCGACCCTTGGGCTGATCCCCTGAATTCCGGCTTCCAGCTTACCCAGGCGCTCATCGCCTTCGGGCGCGGTGAATGGATGGGCGTGGGTCTGGGCTCCAGCGTGCAGAAGCTGTTTTACCTGCCGGAGGCGCACACCGACTTCCTGTTTTCGGTGATCGGAGAGGAACTGGGCCTGTTCGGTGCCAGCGTGGTGATCTTCCTGTTCGGTGTGGTGGTCTGGCGCGCATTCGTCATCGGCCACCTGGCCGCACGCTCGGACAATCGTTTCGCCGCCTTCCTGGCCTATGGCATCGGCATTTGGTTCGGCTTGCAGGCCTTCATCAACATGGGGGTGAACATGGGCATGCTGCCTACCAAGGGCCTGACCCTGCCGCTCATGAGCTATGGCGGCGGCAGCATGATGGTCATGTGTTCCGCCTTGGCCTTGCTGTTCCGCGTGCGCAGCGAAGTGATCGAATCCCACACCGGCACGCCCCGGACGAGTAGCTCCGCATGGCTGCGCGCATCATGATCCTGGCCGGCGGGACCGGCGGACACATCTATCCGGCCTTGGCCGTGGCCTGCGAACTGCGGGATCAGGGCAATGAGGTGCTCTGGATGGGTTCGGAGGCGGGTATGGAGAACCGCGTGGTGCCCGCGGCGGGTTTTCCCCTGAGGCGGCTCGCGGTCTCCGGGTTTCGTGGCAAGGGCTGGCTGGCCAAGCTGGCGACCCCGTTCCGCCTGATCCGCGCCTGCTTGCAGGCAGGGGGCATCCTGATTGCCGACCGCCCGCAGGTCGTTTTGGGGATGGGCGGGTTCGTGGCGGGGCCAGGCGGCTTCATGGCGCGTCTGTTCGGCATTCCCCTGGTCATCCACGAGCAGAACAGGATTCCGGGTACAACCAACCGAATCTTGGTAAAATGCGCCAACCTGGCTCTGGAGGCCTTTCCCGGCAGTTTCCCGGCCCTGGCCGGCGCGCATTGCGTGGGCAATCCCTTGCGGAGGGAGATTGCCGTAGCCGTGCCTACGAAAAAGCGCCTGGAGGGGAGCGAACTTAAGATTCTGGTCGTGGGCGGCAGCCAGGGTGCGGCAGCTCTGAACCACACCGTTCCCGAGGCCTTGGCACTGGTAGGCCCTGGGGTGCGCGTCTGGCATCAGACGGGGCAAGCCATGTGTCAGGAAGTGGAGGAGCACTACCGGCGGCTGGGAGTCGTCGGTGCCAAGGTGGCCCCTTTCATCGAGGACATGGCCGAGGCCTACCGCTGGGCCGATCTGGCCATTTGCCGCTCCGGCGCCATGACCGTCAGCGAGTTGACCGCGGCCGGCCTTCCAGCCCTGCTCGTTCCATTCCCTTTTGCGATCGATGACCATCAAACCGCCAATGCGCGTTACTTGTCCGAAGCCGGCGCAGCCATTCTGATGCCGCAATCCGAACTGACCGGCGAGCGTCTGGCCGCCGAGATCCAGAGCCTGTTGGCCCAACCGGAACGCCTGGCGGACATGTCGCGGGAGTCCCGGCGGCAGGCGCGCCTGGACGCCGCGAGCGAAGTGGCGAGTTTGTGCCTGAAACAGGTGCGCCCATGAGATTGCCGCAGCCCCTCTCCAGTCAGTACGGCATGGGCCGCATCAAGCGTATCCATTTCGTCGGCATCGGCGGAACCGGGATGAGCGGCATCGCCGAGGTCCTGATCAACCTGGGTTACCAGGTGTCAGGCTCCGACCTGCAGTTGAGCGCCAATGCACGCCGCTTGCAGGAGGCCGGCGCCAAGGTTTTTATCGGTCATCACCCGGAAAACGTGGCGGGCACCGAGGTGGTCGTGATTTCCAGCGCCGTGAGCCGCGACAACCCGGAGGTGGAGACGGCGCGCAAGGCGCGTATTCCGGTGATCTCGCGGGCGGAGATGCTGGCTGAGTTGATGCGCTTCCGCTACGGAATCGCGGTGGCGGGGACCCACGGGAAGACCACCACCACCAGCCTGGCCGCGAGCGTGCTGGCGGAGGCGGGGTTGGACCCCACCTTTGTCATCGGGGGCCGGCTCAACAGCGTGGGCGCCAATGCGCAGTTGGGCAAGGGCGATTATCTGGTCGCGGAGGCGGATGAGAGCGATGCCTCGTTTCTGCACCTGCAGCCCATGATCGCGGTAGTCACCAATATCGACCAGGATCACATGGAGACTTATGGCGGCGATTTCCAGCGGCTGAAGGACACCTTCGTGGAATTCCTCCGCCATGTGCCGTTCTACGGGCTTGCCCTGGTTTGCCTGGACGATCCGGGCGTTCGCGACATTCTGGCCCGCATCGACAAGCCGGTACGTACCTACGGCCTGAGCGAGGATGCCGATATCCGCGCCGTCGATATTGTGCGCAAGGGTCTCAGCAGCCGTTTCTGCGTGTTGCGGCAGGGGGTGCCGGGGCGCCTGGCGATCACCCTGAACCTGCCGGGTCTGCACAACATCCGTAACGCCCTGTCGGTCATCGGTGTGGCCAGCGAACTGGGCGTCTCGGACGAGGTTCTGCAGCGCGCCCTGGCGAACTTCACCGGCATCGGCCGGCGTTTCCAGATCAACGGGGATGTGCCGCTGGGCGACGGCGCCGTGACTTTTGTTGATGATTACGGTCACCACCCGAGAGAGGTGGCGGCGACACTGGATTCCATGCGTCAGGCCTGGCCCGAGCGGCGTCTGGTGCTGGTGTTCCAGCCTCACCGTTACACGCGCACGCGCGATCTGTTCGAGGACTTCGTGCACGTATTGTCCAAGACGGACGTGCTGGTGCTGTTGGACGTTTATTCGGCCGGCGAGACGCCCCTGGCCGGTGCGGACGGCCGCACGCTCTCGCGCGCCATCCGGGTTCGGGGGCAGGTGGATCCGATCTTCGTGGAGCAACCGGACGAGTTGTATGAACTGTTGCCGGGCCTGCTGGAACCGGGTGATGTGGTGCTGACCTTGGGCGCGGGTAACATCGGCGCCCTTGCGGCCGAACTCCCTCGCCGCACAGCCCAGGCATTGGCGCAGCGCGGCGCGACATGAACACGGCCCGCTCCTTGCCAGACACTCAGCAGGAATTACGCGGAGAACTGCGCCGCGATGTGCCGCTATCGGAGTTTACCAGTTGGCGGGTCGGGGGGCCGGCGGACCGCCTCTACCTTCCGGCAGACCTGGCGGATCTGCGCAATTTCCTAAGCACGCTGGAACCGCGAGAACCCGTGTTCTGGCTAGGGCTGGGCAGCAACCTGCTGATCCGAGACGGAGGTCTGCGCGGCACGGTGATCTGCACCAAAGGGAGACTCAAGGAACTCAAGCGCCTCGATGGCAACCGCATCTACGTGGAGGCTGGGGTGCCTTGCGCCCATGTGGCGAAGTTTGCGGCCCGTGAACAGTTGGGCGGGGCGGAGTTTATGGCGGGCATTCCTGGCACCCTGGGCGGCGCCCTGGCCATGAACGCCGGAGCTTTCGGCGGCGAGACCTGGCCCCTGGTGGAAAGCGTCTTGACCTGCGACCGCAGCGGTCAGGTTTACGAGCGCGGCGCGCGGGAGTTCACCGTAGGCTACCGCCGCGTCAAGGGCGTTCCGGGAGAATGGTTCCTGGCGGCGGAAATCCGCCTCGCGCCCGACGTGGACGCGCAGGGTGGCGAACGTATCCGCGACCTGCTGGCGCGACGGGCGGCAACCCAGCCGACGCATCTGCCCAGCTGCGGTTCGGTATTCCGCAACCCGGAGGGCGACCATGCCGCGCGGCTGATCGAATCCTGCGACCTGAAAGGCCAAAGGATCGGAGGCGCCGAAGTGTCGCCGAAGCATGCCAATTTCATCGTCAACACCGGCGGTGCAAGCGCCGCCGATATCGAGGCCCTGGTTCAACTCGTACAAACGCGGGTGGAGACGGTGTGCGGGGTGCGGCTGGAGCCCGAGGTCCGTATCGTGGGCGAGCCGCTGAATAATTCGATGGAGGCTGTGTGAGCGAAAGCGTGGATGCCGCCAAGTTCGGGCGGGTGGCAGTAATGATGGGCGGTATCTCCGCCGAGCGCGAGGTTTCCCTGAAGAGCGGCAATGCCGTCCTGCAAGGCTTGCTGGCGCGCGGGGTAAATGCGATCGGCATCGACGTGGGGATCAATCCCCTGGACCCGCTGTTGAACGGCCATTACGACCGCGTATTCAACATCATGCATGGGCGTGGCGGCGAAGATGGCGTGTTGCAGGGCGCCTTGGAGGCCTTGGGCATTCCCTACACCGGCAGCGGCGTGTTGGCCTCGGCGCTGAGCATGGACAAGCTGCGCACCAAGCTGTGCTGGATGGGCGCGGGCCTGCCGACGCCACGCTGGATGCTCCTGGAGTCTGCCGCGGATCTGGACCGTTGCGCGGCGGCCTTGGGTTTTCCGGTGATCGTCAAGCCGTCGGAAGAAGGCTCCAGCATAGGCATGAGCCGGGCGGAAAATCGCCAGGAACTTGAAAAGTCCTGGCAGCAAGCATCGCAGTTCAACTGCCGGGTCTTCGCAGAATCCTGGATCACCGGCAAGGAATACACGGCAGCGGTTCTCAGGGGGCAGGCGTTGCCCATGATCCGTCTGGAGACGCCCCATGTGTTTTACGACTATGACGCCAAGTACCGCGCGGAGTCCACGCGCTACCACTGCCCCTGCGGTTTGCCCGCGGAGCGCGAAGCGCAATTGCAGGAACTGGTGCTCAAGGCTTGCGAGTGCATCGGCGTCGAAGGTTGGGGGCGGGTGGACCTGCTGGTGGACGAAAGCGGCCAGCCATGGCTGATCGAGGTCAACACGGTGCCGGGCATGACCGACCATAGCCTGGTGCCCATGGCGGCCAGGTCCGCCGGCATTGACTTCGACGAGCTGGTCTGGCGGATATTGGAATCCAGCCTCTGACCGCACGTGGGCACGCAGCGCAAAGGATCCCCGGAAAAGGGGCGCAGGGAGCAGAGCAAGGCGCGCTTCCCGCTGTTCCCGCTACTCGCTCTGCTGCTCGTGGCGGCAGGCGGATATTGGTTATGGCGGCAGGGCGTGGACTTCAACCGGGAGTGGTTTCCGGTTCGCTATGTTCGGGTTGAGGGCGGAATTGAAAACCTGAACACGGGAAAGCTCAGGGAGGTGTTGGCGCCGGCGGTGGCGGCCGGGTATTTCTCGCTGGACATAGGCGAGGTGGAAGGCGCTGCGCGCTCCTGTCCGTGGGTCGAGAGCGTTGAGGTGAGCCGGGTGTGGCCGGACACCCTGGTGGTGACGGTCAAGGAGCACGTGCCGGTCGCCCGCTGGGGCGAGAAGGCGATGCTGGATACGCGCGGCGAGCGATTCGCCCCGGATCGAGTGGAAGGTTTCGAAACGCTGCCGGAGCTGTCTGGCCCGCCTGGCACCGAGCATTACCTGCTGAGCACCTTGGCGCAATTGAACGACCTCCTGGCCCCGCAGGGGTTCAAAGTGGCGACCCTTGAGGTCAGCAAGCGCAGGGCCTGGACTCTGCGCCTGGAGAACGGGCCGGACATGTTTTTGGGGCGGCGCGAGCCGGTGGCGGCCGTGGAACATTTCCTCTCCCTGGTGGGTAAGTTGGGAGAGAATCGGCTAGCGCACCTATTGCGGGTGGACCTGCGCTATCCCAATGGCTTTGCCGTGGTATGGCGGCCCGAGGCGGAAGGTCTGCTGGAAGGCAGCGAAGCGCCCAGCGCAGGACTAAATCGATTGGAACAGGCCACTTGGGTGGCTCTAGAGACGCAATGAGAAATGGCTAGAAAATCGGATCGGAACTTGATCGTGGGACTGGATATCGGCACCTCCAAGGTCGCCGCCATCGTCGGTGAACTGAACGAGGATGGCGAGATCGAGGTGATCGGTATCGGTTCGCACCCTTCCCGTGGCCTCAAAAAGGGCGTCGTGGTCAATCTGGAAACCACTGTCCAGTCCATACAGCGCGCCATCGAGGAAGCCGAGCTGATGGCGGGCTGCCGCATCCACTCCGTCTACGCGGGGATCGCCGGCAGCCACATCAGCAGCATGAATTCCCATGGCATCGTCGCCATCAAGGACAAGGAGGTCACCCAGAGCGACGTGGATCGGGTGATCGACTCCGCCCGAGCGGTCGCCATACCTGCAG
Organism: Methyloterricola oryzae; assembly: GCF_000934725.1. Taxonomy (NCBI): domain Bacteria; kingdom Pseudomonadati; phylum Pseudomonadota; class Gammaproteobacteria; order Methylococcales; family Methylococcaceae; genus Methyloterricola; species Methyloterricola oryzae. Next base: position 217,017 of record NZ_JYNS01000006.1, on the reverse strand, counting down.
ACCAGAAGATTTTGCACATCCTGCCCCAGGAGTTCGTGATCGACCGCCAGGAGGGCATCAAGGAGCCCATCGGCATGTCCGGTATCCGCCTGGAAGCGAGGGTGCATATCGTGACCGGCGCCGTGAGCGCGGCGCAGAACATCGTCAAGTGCATCCGCCGCTGTGGCCTGGAGGTCGAGGACATCATCCTCGAGCAGCTGGCCTCCTGCTCCGCGGTGCTGACTGAAGATGAGAAAGACCTGGGGGTGTGTCTGGTGGATATCGGTGGCGGCACCACCGACATCGCGGTGTTCACCGACGGCGCCATCCGTCACACGGCGGTGATTCCCATCGCCGGCGATCAGGTCACCAATGACATTGCGGTTGCGCTGCGGACACCCACTCAGCACGCCGAGGAAATAAAGATCAAGCATGCCTGCGCTCTGACGCAGTTGGCGAAGCTGGAGGAAACCATCGAGGTGCCCAGCATCGGTGAGCGGCCGACGCGGCAGATATCCAAATTGAACCTGGCGGAGATCGTGGAGCCGCGCTACGAGGAACTGTTGCTGCTGGTGCAGGCCGAACTTCGGCGCAGCGGGTTCGAGGATCTGATCGCCGCGGGCATCGTTCTCAGCGGTGGCAGCGCTCGGGTGGAAGGGTTGGTGGAATTGGCGGAGGAGATATTCCATATGCCAGTGCGGATGGGAATTCCGCAGTACGTCACGGGACTCAATGACGTGGTGCGTAATCCGGTGTACGCGACGGGTGTCGGACTATTGTTGTTTGGAAAACAGCATAACCCGCTGGTGGAGCGGGGTGCCTTGGTTGGCGGAGGTTTTCGGGGTATTTGGGCAAAGATGAAGAATTGGTTCCAGGGTAATTTTTGAAATCCAGTTAAGGCAGTCAAGTCAGGGGGATAACGATGAAATTTGAATTGGTGGATTCTTACAGTCAGAAGGCGGTGATCAAGGTCATCGGCATCGGCGGGGGCGGCGGCAATGCGGTCAACCACATGGCGGCCAGCCATATCGAGGGAGTGGACTTCATCTGCGCCAATACCGACGCGCAGGCCCTCAAGGGCACGCAATCGCGTTCGGTGGTGATCCAGCTTGGCAATGCACTGACCAAGGGGTTGGGCGCCGGGGCCAATCCCGATATCGGACGTCAGGCCGCGAAGGATGACCGGGAGCGTATCCTGGAAGTGCTGGACGGCTCCGACATGGTGTTCATCACCGCCGGCATGGGCGGCGGCACCGGCACGGGCGCCGCGCCGGTGATCGCCGAGATCGCGAAGGAAGCGGGAATCCTCACCGTGGCGGTGGTGACCAAGCCCTTCCCGTTCGAAGGCAAGAAGCGCCGTGCCGTCGCCGAAAAGGGCATCGAAGACCTGAGCCAGTACGTGGACTCGCTCATCACCATTCCCAACGAGCGTCTCCTGCCGGTGCTGGGCAAGGACGTGAGCCTGATCAGCGCATTCGCCGCCGCCAACGACGTGCTCCTGCACGCGGTGCAGGGTATCGCCGATCTGATCACCCGTCCGGGCTTGATCAACGTGGACTTCGCTGACGTGCGCACGGTGATGTCGGAAATGGGCGTGGCCATGATGGGTTCTGGCGTCGCCAGCGGTCCGAATCGCGCCCGCGAGGCGGCGGAGCGGGCCATCCACAGTCCGCTCTTGGACGAGGTCAACCTGCAGGGCGCGCGCGGCATCCTGGTGAACATCGCCGGCGGACCGGATCTGGCCATTGGCGAGTTCGACGAGGTGGGTAGCGTGGTCAACGAGTTTGCCTCGGAAGACGCGCAGGTGGTGACCGGCCTCTCCATCGACCCGGATTTGCAAGACGAGGTGCGGGTCACCGTGGTGGCCACCGGCCTGGCCGGACAGCACAAGGTAAGCGAGGCGCCGATCAGATTGGTGCATAAACGCAACACGGGCGAGATCGATTATGGCGAGCTGGAGAAGCCCACCAGCATACGCAACAAGCCGAAACACGAACCGCGTGCCGAAACGAAAAAGGAGATGGATTTGGAATATCTTGATATTCCAGCATTTTTGCGACGTCAAGCCGATTGAGCTTGGATGTTGGCATGACCTGCGCCTGTGGGCTGCGACAATTGTTTGCTTGTCGGCGCATCTGGCGCGGGTTATGCTTGTTGCATCTAAGTCACAACTGAGTGGGAATTTTGATGCAGGAGAATTGGATGATCAGGCAGAGAACCTTGAAGAATGTCATGAGAGCGACGGGGGTCGGGCTGCATACCGGGGAAAAGGTCTACCTGACCTTGCGTCCCGCCGCACCCAATACCGGCATCAAGTTCCGCCGTGTGGACTTGCCCGAACCCGTCGTCATCGAAGCCAGGCCGGAGAACGTGGGAGACACCACCTTATCCACCACCCTGGTCAACGGCAATGTGCGGATCTCGACGGTGGAACACCTGCTTTCGGCCTTCGCCGGGCTCGGCATCGACAACGCCTACGTGGATGTGAGCGCACCGGAAGTGCCCATCATGGACGGCAGCGCGGGGCCGTTCGTGTTCCTGATCCAGTCGGCGGGCGTGGAAGAGCAGGATGCACCAAAAAAGTTCATCCGCATCAAAAAGGAAGTGCTGGTGGAGGACGGCGAAAAATGGGCGCGCTTCGAACCCTATGATGGGTTCAAGGTGACGTTTACCATCGACTTCGACCACCCGGCCTTCCACAAGGACAGCCAGACGGCGAGTATCGACTTTTCTTCCACGTCATTCGTGAAGGAAGTCAGCCGTGCCCGCACCTTCGGATTCATGCGTGATATCGAGGCACTGCGCAAGAACCGGCTGGCGCTGGGTGGCAGCATGGACAATGCCATCGTGGTGGATAACTATCGCATCCTAAACGAGGATGGGCTGCGCTACGCGGACGAGTTCGTCAAGCACAAGATCCTGGATGCCATCGGCGACCTCTATCTGCTCGGCCATAGCCTGATCGGATCCTTCGTCGGTCACAAGTCGGGCCATGGTCTGAACAACAGCCTGCTGCGGGAACTGCTCAAGCGCAAGGATGCCTGGGAGTCGGTTACCTTCAAGGAAGAGGAGGGACTGCCGATTTCCTATATGCGTCCCGCCCGCGCCGCCACTCGCTGAGCGGAGCGTAAGCCGGTCCGGGGCGGCGCCCCCCTCGCCGCCCCGGTTCCGACGTTCAGGAAAGACGCCGGTTTTCCCTGATGGGTGCACTCGTGTCTGCAACGGCACCTTGCGCGCTTACTCCTTACGGCACATGTCCTTTCGCTTTCTCCGCCATGGTTTTCCCCAGCCGCTCCAGGGCTGCCGATAGCTCGCGCGATTCCATCCCGCTTCCGCTCGTCTTCACCAACTCCGCCGTAGCCAGAGAAACCCTGGGTCCCCCATCACGCTGTGTGACACTCGCCGCCTTGGCCAGGGCGCGGAACTCCAGTGCCCTGAATGTCCTGCCCGCGGTGGCCATCCGTTCCAGAGTCGCAGGGGCGTGAAAGCGCAACTGAAAAGACCAGGTCGGACTGTCCGCGTAGACGACCAAGCGCTGGTTCGCGGCCACCACGCAGTCCCGGCAATGTTCCGCCAAGTGCGGCGGTAGAGAATCCTTTACCTCGCGTAACACCAGCGCGTGCAGGCGCAAGCGCTCCAGGACGGGCGCCAGAGGCGCGCTCACAAGGTCGCGGGGAAGGAGACGAAAGCTGGGCAAAGCAGATCGATCCACGAGGCAAGGGGGTGCGTCAACGACACCGCGAAGCAGACGAGCATTATCCAAGCGCTTTGGTTTTAGGTTATCATCGTCAGATTATTTTGACCATCTGGAATTAAAACAAGATGCTAGGCAAGCTGGCCAAATCCCTGTTCGGCAGTCGCAACGACCGAATCGTCAAGAAGAAGAAAAAAATCGTTCGGAAGATTAATGCGCTGGAGCCGGACATTGAACGCCTGTCGGATGAAGCCCTGAGGGCCAAGACCCAGGAGTTCCGCGACCGCCTCGATCAGGGTGAGAAGCTCGAGACCCTGCTGCCGGAGGCCTTCGCCACGGTGCGTGAGGCCTCCAAGCGCGTGATGAACATGCGCCATTTCGATGTGCAGCTCATCGGCGGCATGATCCTGAACGACGGGAAGATCGCCGAAATGAAAACCGGCGAGGGCAAGACCCTGGTCGCCACCCTGGCAGCTTACCTGAACGCGCTGCCCGGCAAGGGCGTGCACGTGGTGACGGTAAACGATTACCTGGCCCGCCGTGACGCGGAATGGATGGGTCGGCTCTACGGGTTCCTCGGCCTTAGCACCGGCGTAATCGTCAGCGGTCTGGACAACGAAGAGCGTCGCCAGGCTTACGCCGCCGACATCACCTACGGCACCAACAACGAATTCGGCTTCGATTATCTGCGTGACAACATGGCGTTCTCGCCGGACCAGCGGGTTCAGCGCGAACGCCATTTCGCCATCGTGGACGAGGTCGACTCCATTCTGATCGACGAGGCGCGCACCCCGCTGATCATTTCCGGTCCCACCGAAGACCGCAGCGACCTCTATCATCAGATCGACAAGCTCATGCCGCGCCTCTCCAAGCAGGAGAAGGAGGACGGTCCCGGACATTACAGCATGGACGAGAAGGCACGCCAGGTCTATCTGACGGAGGCGGGTCATGAATTCATCGAGCAGATGCTGGAGGAAAAGGGACTGATCAAGGCAGGCGATAGCCTCTACGATGCGGTCAACATCCGCCTGATGCATTATGTGAATGCGTCCCTGCGGGCCCATGTGCTGTTCCAGAAGGATGTGGACTACATCGTGCGCGACGACCAGATCATCATCGTCGACGAATTCACCGGCCGTGCCATGCCGGGCCGGCGCTGGTCGGAGGGGCTGCACCAGGCGGTCGAGGCCAAGGAAGGGGTTACGGTGCAGAACGAAAACCAGACCCTCGCCTCCATCACCTTCCAGAACTACTTCCGTCTCTACGACAAGCTGTCCGGCATGACCGGCACCGCCGACACCGAAGCCTTCGAGTTCCAGCAGATTTACGGTCTCGAGGTCGTGGTGATTCCCACCAACCGGCCCATGGTCCGCAAGGACATGGGCGACCTGGTCTACCTGACGGTCAAGGAGAAGTACGACGCTATCCTGGAAGACATCCAGGATTGCGTAAATCGGGGCCAGCCGGTTCTGGTTGGCACCACCTCCATCGAAAACTCCGAATACCTGTCCTCCCACCTTACGAAGGCGGGTGTCGAGCATCAAGTGCTCAACGCCAAGCACCACGAGCAGGAAGCCCATATCGTGGCCGAGGCCGGCCGTCCACGCGCCGTCACCATCGCCACCAACATGGCGGGTCGCGGCACCGACATCGTGCTCGGCGGCAATCTGGACGAGGAGATTGCCCGGCGCAACCTCACCGAGCCGGCGGAAATTTCGCAGGCGCGCGCCGAATGGCAGAAGCGCCACGAGGAGGTGGTGGCGGCTGGCGGCCTGCACGTCATCGGTTCCGAGCGCCACGAATCCCGCCGCATCGACAATCAGCTGCGCGGACGTTCCGGCCGCCAGGGCGATCCGGGCTCCACGCGCTTCTACCTGTCCCTGCAGGACAGCCTCATGCGCATTTTCGCATCCGATCGCGTGGCCGCCATCATGCAGCGCTTGGGGATGAAGGAAGGCGAGGCCATCGAGCACCCCTGGGTCACCAAGGCCATCGAAAATGCCCAGCGCAAGGTGGAAGCGCGCAACTTCGACATCCGCAAGCAGTTGCTCGAATATGACAACGTGGCCAATGACCAGCGCCGTGTGATCTACCACCAGCGCGACGACCTGATGGCGGCGGAAGACATCGGCGACACCATTGCTGCCATCCGCCACGACGTGGTGGCGCAGATGTTCGAGCAGTACATCCCGCCTCAGACCATGGAGGAGCAGTGGGACGTCAAGGGTCTGGAGGAGGCGTTGGAGAAGGATCTGGGCGTGCGCGTGCCGGTGGAGGAATGGCTGGAGGCCGACCACTTCCTGCATGAGGAAAAGCTCAAGGACATGATCTGCGACGAGGTGGACAAGGTCTACGACCACAAGGCCGAGGCTATCGGCCTGCCGGTGATGCGCCATTTCGAGAAGTCGGTGATGCTGCAGGTGCTGGACAATGCCTGGAAGGAGCACTTGGCGGCCATGGACCACCTGCGCCAGGGCATCCACCTGCGCGGCTACGCCCAGAAGGACCCGAAGCAGGAATACAAGCGTGAAGCCTTCGAGATGTTCACCACCATGTTGGACAGCGTGAAGCACGAGGTGATCGGCATCGTTTCCAAGGTGCAGGTGCACACCGAAGAAGAGATCAAGGTGATGGAGGAGCAGAACCGCCCTCAGGTGGAAATGCAGTACCACCACGCCGAGGCTGCCAGCGTGCTGGCGGAAGACACCGAAAGCGAATTGCCGGATGAGGCGGCGTCCGATCAGGCCCACAGGCCCTTCGTGCGCGAGTCGCAGAAGGTCGGCCGCAACGACCCCTGCCCCTGCGGTTCCGGCAAGAAATACAAGCAGTGCCACGGTAAACTGGCCTAAGGAAGGGCGCGCGACGATGACCTCGCCCTCGCCACCCGACTACAACGGGCCGCTGTCGGTTCAAGGTATCCGGCTCGGCTCCGCCGGTGCGGGTATCAAGCGCAACGACCGGGACGACGTGCTGCTGGTGGAGATGGCGCCGGGCTCCACTTGTGCAGCGGTGTTCACCCGCAATGCCTTCTGCGCCGCGCCGGTGACCGTGGCGCGCGAACATTTGTCCACCCAGCCCCGCTGGCTGCTGGTCAATTCCGGGAATGCCAATGCCGGCACGGGCAGCCGTGGCTTGGCCGATGCGCGCGAGACCTGCCGTCTGGTGGCGGAAAGGACGGGTGGATTGCCGCGGCAGGTGCTGCCGTTCTCCACGGGAGTCATCGGCGAGTATCTGCCGGTGGACAAGATCGCCAGCGCCCTGCCTGCCGCCCTGGACGCACTCACGGAATCCGGCTGGGAACGGGCGGCGCGCACCATCATGACCACAGACACGCGGCCCAAGATCGCCGGTTGCCTGCTGATGCTGGATGGCCAAGCGGTCCACGTGGTGGGCATCGCCAAAGGCGCCGGCATGATCCAGCCCAATATGGCCACCATGCTCGCCTACATCGGCACCGATGCGCGGGTGGATCAGGCGACCCTGCAGAACCTTCTGGCCGATGCGGCGGACCGATCCTTCAACTGCGTGACCGTGGACGGTGATACCTCCACCAATGACGCCTGCGTGCTGATGGCCAGCGGGCATTCGCAGGCCCCCGCGATTGCCGCCGACAGCCCGCATTACCCGGCCTTCGCGCAGGCGGTGCAATCCGTGTGCGATGCCTTGGCCGAAGCCATCGTGCGCGATGGCGAAGGCGCCACGAAGCTGATTCGCATCCAGGTGCAGCAGGCCCGCAGCGAAGCCGAGGCGCGGCAGGTGGCCAAGACCGTGGCCCATTCGCCCCTGGTCAAGACCGCTTTCTTCGCCAGCGATCCCAACTGGGGCCGAATCCTGGCAGCGGTGGGACGCTCCGGCTGCGATGATCTGGATATCGACCGAGTCGCCATCTGGCTGGATGATGTCTGCATCGTGGAGCAAGGCGGACGGGCAGGGACTTACACCGAAGAAGCCGGGCAGGCGGTGATGGCGCAGGACGATATCACCGTGCGCATCAGTCTGGGGCGCGGGACGGCGCAGCAGACCGTGCTGACCTGTGATTTTTCCTACGACTACGTGCGCATCAACGCCGAATACCGGACCTGAGGGCCTGTTGAAGGCCGAGGTTGGACGCACCTGAGCGGCTGTTATCCCGCATGCCGCTGACCGACGAGCAACAGGGTGTCATTGCGGCAGAAGAACCTGTCGTCAAGGTCAACGCCGTGGCCGGAAGCGGCAAGACCACCACCCTGCTGGAGTATGCCGCCAGCCGTCCCAAGTCCAAGATGCTGTACCTGGCCTATAACCGCTCCGTGGCCGAGGAGGTGCGGGAGAAGGCCAAGGCCCGCTCGCTCCCCAATTTAAGCGTCAGCACCATCCATGCCCTGGCTTACCGGCAGGCCAATGGGCACCGCTACGAGTTGGAGCATGATCTCAGCGAGTGGCGCATCCTCGAGCAGTATGTGCCGATCGGGGACCGCAATAGCGAGCGCGGCCTGACCTATGCCTGGCTGCTGAAGGATCTGATCAACTACTACCTCAACGCGGAACACACCGGACTGGATGCGGAACTCCTGGCCGGCTACGAGGCGGCTACCGTCCCCAGCGAGCGGGTCGGCATCCTGCTGCGAACGCGCAGCGCCGAACTCATTGGACTGGTGCGGACCATGCTGTCCGACATGAAGAACCGTCAGGCGCCAGCCGTCCATGATTTCTACCTGAAACTGTTCCAGTTCGCCAAGGGGCGATTGCCCTACGAGGTGATCCTGGTCGACGAAGCCCAGGATGTCTCCGGCGTCATGTTGTCGATCATCGCCCGCCAGGAGCAGGCCCAGCAGATCTTTGTGGGCGATAGCTATCAGCAGATTTATGCTTTCCGGCACGCCGTCAATTCCCTGGAACGGGTTCCGGGACAGGCCTACTGGCTGAGCCGGACTTTCCGCTTCGGCGACGGGTTGGCGCAGCATCTGGGTCAGCGGATCAACGCGGCCTATCAGCTGCTGGGAGAGGAGCCCACATTACGCATCCAGGGAGCCGAGCACGACACGCGCTTCGGCAAGCGTGCGTTGCAGAATCAATACCCCATGACAGTGATCGCGCGCAGCAATGCCAATCTGTTCGAGGCGGTACTTCAGCGTTTGTTCGGCGGCGCCAAGGCGCTGCATTTCGAAGGCGGTTATCCGGGCTATGCCTTTCTCAATGCGCGGGTGGTGAGCCTGCTCTATTTGCTGCAAGGCCGCCACGCCAAGGTAAGCGACCCCTTGATCGGCAAATTCCGCTCGTTTGAGGAGGTGAGGCGCTTCGCCAAGGACACCCAGAATGCCAATCTCTCCATTATGCTGGAACTGGTGTCACGCCACGGCGGCAAGTTGTTCGACTTCGACCGGCTCATCAAGGAGCGCTTGGTGGATCGGGACCGTGCCCAGGTCATCTTCACCACGACCCACAAGGCCAAGGGCCAGGAATATGACGTGGTCGAGATGGTGCAGGACGACTTCGCGACGCGCGGCGACCTCGCCAAGTTGCTGGATGCCGAGCAGGGTGAGGCTAACCCGGCCAGGCTCAAGGAGGAAGTCAACGTCTACTACGTCGCAGCCACCCGGGCCCGCAAGTCGATCCGGTTGGCGCCGTTTTAGGAATGCGCGCCCCTTCGGCTCTGCAAGGTCACTCTTACTCAATGACCAGAATCCAATCGGATTGCCCCGCGCTGTTGGGCGGTTGAGGCGGCAGCTTGAGGCTGCCGCGGTTTGGGTGGGTGACGCCAACGGTATAGGCATTGGATGTGGGGTCAAACCATTTGATGGCTTTTCCGCCGTTGAACTTGCCCATGTCGATGGTCATACTGCGGGCGTCAGGCAGGTAAGCCACGGCGAAGCTGCCGTCGCTGGCCAAAGCTGCGCTGACATAATTGCTTTTGCCGAACTCGCCGTAGCCGTCGGTGACCAGTTTGTGTTCAAAGTCGGGCACCAGCTTATACCAGGGGCGCGATCGCATGGCGTCCACCATATGGCTCAAGTGCCGGGCACCCGGCATGTTCAGATTGTTCTTCCAAGCTTGGGCCGGATCGTCGAACATCCACACTTTGTCGGCCCCGTAGGTGATCCCCAGTGTTCCGGAGAAGAAGGACCAGCCTGCTGAAGTACGCATGTCGTAAGCGGTATTCTCGCCTTTGCCGCCTTCGTAGTTGGGTTCTGCCAGCCACGTGGGCTTGACCGGCTGCAAGGCATAGTCTGAGCGGGCCAGCATGTAGGCGTTCGTGGAGCCCCTGGAAAAGGTCTGATACATGTTGAACCCAAGCCATTCGTCGCGGTGGAACCACTTGGAGCTGGAGAGCCGGTAGCGGGGATGCATGGTGATGAGATGTCGTTTGTCCTGTTCCCGGATGCCGATGGCCAACTCTCGGGCGATCTCCTGTCGGGCGGGTTCCTCGGGTGCGATGTCTCCCCCTGTGAACCAGATGATGTTGGGGACGTTCTGGTACCTCTGCCCCAGGTAGTGGCCCAGTTTCCTGGCCTTCTCGGCGGTGTAAAGCGCGCCGGCACTGTCCATCTCGGCGGGGCACAGGATGAGTTGCATGTCCCGCGCCGCTGCCTGCGCCAGCACCCAGTCCACATGTTCGAAATAGGCGTCGTTGGGGGTTGCCAGGTTGAGGTCATGGAATGCGCGGTGTTCTGCCTTGTTGGGGGCATCCGTCTTGAAGGGGGCGATATAGGCCAGGACGGAGTTGAAACCTTTGGACTTGCGGTCGTCGAGATACATTTCCAGGTCGCTGTCGGACAAGTTCGCGAACAGCATCCAACCGGTATCGGCGAACAGCAGATAGGGCGCCTGGCTGGCGCTTACAAGATAACGCCCGTTTGGGCCGACCCGCAGCGGGAATGTGCCTTCAGCAGAAGCCATAGAGGAGAATGCCCACAGGGCAAGGCTACCAACGGCGGCCAGGGTATGGCTCAGGCGCCAGACGCCTTGTGCGATCGTATTCATGAGGGACTCTCCTTCGGGATAGGCCGGACCTTGTTGCCAGTCGGCTGACGATGTCCAGATAGAGGCTGCGCCGCCGATTGTTGCATCCGATCATACGGCTTTACCGGTTCTAGAGTCACGGCGATTGTCGGCTTCTGGCAGGGTCGTCGTTGACTTGACATAAGCGCGCATGTCGGGTCGAGTCGTCCGCTTACACAAGCGGAGTGGGCGGGTAGGGCAAAGGCCGTCCCGGCTAAAGGCCGCGACGCAAAATGTGGCTATCGGACGAAAAAGCGCCCGGCGAGGTAGCTATCGAAACCTGGCCGGGCATTTGGTAACGGTACTATCGACCGTTGCGAGGAGGAAGTCGCTGTTGCGGGCCGCCGCTGCGGGGAAGCCCCCGCGGGTCGGCACTGGCACGGCTTTTCTGATTTCGGTGCCGTGCAAACCATCTGACAAAAAGCATAGCCGAAATTTCCGGCTTTGCCTGGCTGGGGGGGGCGAAAACCAAGGCCCCTTTTAGCGCCTTTCGTATGTATTGTATTCGTGGCCCGGGAGTCGTAATGTGTCTGAAGACTGTCGTGGCACGCGCTACCTGGCGCTGCCTGGGAAGCTCGGCGAGGGCTTGAAATGCCTCGCGCGGTGGGCTCCTGAATTCTATCGGCCGGGGATGAGCATGCAAAACAAGGCTTTCGAGCGACATGGGGCGTTCAGTTGGTGTGAGTTGATGACTACCGATGTTCAGGCGGCCAAGCAGTTCTATGGCAGCCTGTTTGGATGGCAGATGGAGGTCAAGAACGTCACGGGGACACCCTATACTGTCGTGAGTGCCGACGGAGTTGGCGTGGGCGGCATCATGGCGATGCCACCCGATATGTCAGGAATACCGCCGCACTGGGGCGTTTACGTGACCGTGGACGATGTGGATGCTACGGCGAAGCGGGTGGAAGAGTTGGGTGGCTCGGTTTGTCTGCCGCCTACGGATATTCCCACGGTGGGCCGTATCTGCGTCTTTCGTGATCCTCAAGGCGCGCCGATGACAGTCATCACGTACCTGAAGGCTTGCGAGTGACCATTCGAGGGTGATTGAATCTGCCTGTTCGGCTGCCCCGGGCATGGCCGCACCGTTCAGACGATGCCCAGCGCCAGACCGATGATCAACAGGCCCACGATGATGAGTAGGGCCTTGAGGGTGAAGTTGGCGACGGCGCGCATGAAACGGTCACGCGCTGCAATGAAGCGTGCGACGGCATCCAGATCCGTAGGCGCCAACTCCTCGGTATCGAGGCCGCCAGGATGCACGGCGGCTACGTTCTCCGCTGCCTGAGCGAGCAAAACCCCGCGCAGTTGCTCGGCCAACTGGCCGCAGCGGAACACCAAGCCAGCTTCTTCTTCGTCACTGTCACCTGTGGGCGCATGTCCGGCAAGGCTTTCAAGGCCCGCAGCCAACTCGTCGGGAAGCTTGCTGCGAATGCTCGCAAGCTTTTCCGTCAGGGTGTCCCCCGTGGCGGCAAAATCGTGGGCGAGCATGTCTTCCAGCTTTTTAAGATACAGGGTCGTAGCGTCCGTCATGTCTGCTTTGATGCAGGGAAATAACTTACAGCGTACCCCATTCTCCCACTCGAGTCACGGCCAGCACTGACTGCGGGACAGGTGCGTCAAATGCCACGGGCCTGTTCGCACCAAGTCTGGATTTTATCGCGCCAACTGCGGCTGGCCAGTCGCCGTTGGCGTGATCGCAGGTACTCCGCGCCAAAGAAGCCCTGCATGAGTTGCCCAGGCGTCGGGGTGTAGCCGTACCGTTCCTGCCAGAACGCCGCCGCCTCGGCCTGCAAGCGATAAAACTGGATATCATACGGGGTGTTGCCGTCATAGCTGAGGGGTTCGTCCTCCCAGTGGACATCGCTCTGCTCGAGTTTCTCCTGGAACCAGGAGGTGAGGTCGTGGACGGTGGAGGATTTTGAGACTTGGGTGTCCATGGGTTTTACTCTGGGACAGGGTTCGATGTAGCCTTAGACGCGAAAACGGCCTTTCGATTCCCGAAGGCGCACTTTTTCTCTAATTCCCATGCAGCAAACATCATGCCGATGTCTTTGCGGACGCGAGTGATATCGCGCCTTGCGGATTTGCCGGCGGCCGACTGGAATGCCCTGGGATGCGGCGGCATTCCGTTCCTGCGCCATGAATTCCTGAGTGCCCTGGAGGAATTCGGCTGCCTGGGCGAAGGCGTGGGCTGGCTACCGAGTCATCTCACCTTCTGGCAGGACAATACCCTGGTGGCGGCCATGCCGATGTATGAGAAACTGAATTCCTTCGGGGAGTTCGTCTTCGATTGGGCCTGGGCCAGCGCCTATCAGCGGGCGGGACTGGCGTATTATCCCAAGCTGGTGGTCGCTTCGCCGTTCACGCCGGCCACCGGCCCCAGGTTGCTGTTGCGGCCGGAACAGCGGCAAACCGACCTTCCGCAGCGCTGTCTCGAGGCTGCGCTCGCGTTTGCGGCCTCTGCGGGCGTCTCGTCCTGTCATTGGCTGTTTGCCACGGACCAGAGTCTGTTGAATTCGCCCCAACTTCTGGTGCGCCAGGGTTACCAATTCCACTGGCACAATCGCGATTACGGCGATTTTGATCATTACTTGTCATTCATGAGTTCCAAGCGGCGCAAGCAGATTCGCAAGGAACGCCGCGAAGTGCGGGAGGCGGGCGTCACGCTTCGGCGGGTGCTCGGGGCCGAAGCGAGCGATGCGGAATGGGCTGCCTTCCACCGATGCTACGAAAACACGTTCGACCGCCATGGCAACTTTCCAGCCTTGACCTTGGAGTTTTTCCGGGAACTGGGACGCACCATGGGCGAGGACGTGATGCTGGTGCTGGCGGAAAAGACGGGGCGCATTGTGGCCGCCGCGTTTTTCCTGATTGGCGTGGACAGCATGTACGGACGCTACTGGGGGGCATTCGAGGAAGTGCCTTCGCTGCACTTCGAGGCGTGTTACTACCAGGGGCTCGATTACTGCTTGGAGCGCGGATTGTCCCGATTCGAGCCCGGCGCACAGGGTGAGCACAAGATCAGCCGCGGTTTCCTGCCCACCGCCACCTGGTCACTGCACTGGATACCGGAGCCGCGCTTTCACCATGCCATTGCCGACTTCCTGTCCCGGGAGGCGGCCCAGATTCGTCAGTACATGGCCGCGCTGAGCCGCCACTCGCCTTTCAAGGAAGCATCCTGACAGCCCAGTCCCATGCAGGGATCATTCGGCCATGTCGTCCTCCATCACAAACCATTCGGACATCCGTGCGCGGGCCTTCTCCTTCACGTCGGGCGTCACATGCAAGGAGATGGTGGCCAGGGCCGCTAGGATGGCGCCGAGATCGTCGGTGAAGCCCATGGGCAGGAGGGCGTCCGGAATCAGGTCCAGCGGAAGGATGAAGTAGCCGAGCACGCTGTATATGACGGTCTTTGCCCAAAGTGGAGTGTCTGATTTCTGCAGGGTGTAGTAGAGGACCAGGCTCTTCTCCACCAGCTCCTCCCCCGCGGCCCGCGCATATTTCTTGAGCTTACGGAAAAGGCTCGCCTCCGAGTAATGCGCGGCTGGATCGTTATAAAGCACAGGCAGTGTATTCATGTCGGAACTCCGGGTTGTGACCGCGGCGGATAGGTGGGCTGGCTGGCGGTTCAGGAATTTCATGTTGTTTCTCATGGCCGGCGGGGCACTGCGTGACAGTAACGCCGGCAATCAAGGTGTGAGCTGCTTCCCACAATGGTAAGAAAAATTCGACTACCTTCACAAATTGCGACTCCACGTATCGGCTCATCCTTACGAGGTAAAGACCATGAGCGATTTGAAACGTTTCCTGCTCCTGTTGCTGGCTCGCGCGTTACAGGCGAACGCTTTCGTCTCCGAAACGGGTATTCAACACGCGTTCGTCCGTGGGCGGATGGTTTGGGTCAAGTCGCAGGTCAGTCGTGGCCGTTCGGTGGCTGACATCGCCAGGTTGCTTGGTGTCCCGCCGGCCGTAGTGCGGTACGAATTGACGGCGGACCGTTCCGGCAAGATGCAAGAACCTTAACCCACTCAACATCTGGAAGGGGGGCATGGGCGCCACTCTGCACGAATCGTAGCCGCGGCGGTCAGTCGGGCGCTAGCTTCGGCGGAAGAACACCCTCCATAGCACGATCAGGACCCCTGCCGCGATCAGGATTTCAATGGCTATTCTTGCTGTGGTCATGACACCATCCCGTATAAAGTGAAGAAATAATATAGAGGTTCTTCCGATGCGGCGAAAGCCCGAAGCCGTCTGGCGCGCGGCGCAGAGTGGCACCCTTCCAAGGCCTTTCGCGCTTTTGCTTGGCATACAAGGCTGTAGTAGCATTACGCGCATTTCATAAGCGCCCTGCCCGACCGAATTCCGCGATGGAATGGCACAGCGCCTGTCCGGATCGCCGGCCGTATGCGCCGCCGGGCGACGCCCCCGGCTGTGGGGCTTCCCTATCCCAATACTACAACGAGAGCGTGAATGACCCGACCCACTCAACTACCCGCTTGGAAGGCTTTGACGCAGCACCGCGACGAGGTCGAGCCTTTGCACATGCGGGAGCTTTTTGCGCGTGACGGCCAGCGATTCGACCGCTTCTCCCTGCGTCTTGGCGATCTACTGTTCGATTATTCCAAGAACCGGGTGACCGAACGGAGCATGGAACTCCTGGTATCCCTGGCCCAAGAGGCGGGATTGAGCGGCAAGATCGAGGCCATGTTCAGCGGTGAGAAGATCAATCGAACCGAAGGCCGCGCCGTGCTCCATGTGGCTTTGCGCAACCGGTCGAATCGCCCCATCCTGGTGGATGGCGAGGATGTCATGCCCGAAGTGAATGCGGTCCTGCACAGCATGCGGCATTTCACGGAGTCGGTGCGCTCCCATGAGTGGCGCGGTTTTACTGGGAAGCCCATCAGCGACGTGGTCAATATCGGGATCGGCGGATCCGACCTGGGGCCAAAAATGGTGGTGAAGGCGCTGTCACCATACTGCAAACCTGGATTGCGGGTGCATTTCGTCTCCAACGTGGACGAAACCGACCTGATGGAGACCATCAAGGACTTGGATCAGGAAACCACCCTGTTCATCGTAGCGTCAAAGACCTTCACGACCCAGGAGGCGATGACCAACGCGCATTCCGCCAGGTCGTGGTTTCTCGCCCGAGCCCGTGACGAAGCCGCCATCTCCCAACACTTCGTGGCGGTTTCCACCAATCCGGAGAAGGTCGCGCAGTTCGGCATCGATACCCGTAACATGTTCGTATTCTGGGACTGGGTTGGCGGCCGTTATTCACTCTGGTCCGCTATCGGCTTGCCCATCGCATTGGCTATCGGAATGGACCATTTCGAGGCCTTGCTGGCCGGTGCCCACCGGGTGGACGAGCATTTCCGCAGCACCCCGTTCGAGCGGAATATCCCGGTCATCATGGCGCTGCTGGGGGTCTGGTACAACAATTTCTTCGGCGCAGAGACCCATGCGATCCTCCCTTACGAGCAGTACCTGGAGTTCCTGCCGGTCTATCTGCAGCAGGCCGACATGGAAAGCAATGGCAAGGGGGTCGACGTGGCTGGCGAAACCGTCGACTACGGCACGGGCCCGATCATCTTTGGTCAGCCTGGAACCAACGGTCAGCATGCCTTCTACCAATTGATCCATCAGGGCACCAAACTCGTGCCCTGCGATTTCCTTGCCGCTGCCCAAAGTCATTACGGCCTGGGTGAGCATCACGACATTTTGGTGTCGAACTTTCTGGCCCAGACCGAGGCCATGATGCGGGGTAGAACGACAGAGGAAGCCCGCGCTGAGCTGGTAAATATGGGCGTGTCGGGCCCTGAGTTGGACCTTCTGGCCAACGCCAAGACCTTTCCAGGCAACAAGCCGACCAATTCATTCCTGTACCCGAAGTTGACGCCCGAGATTCTGGGGGCCCTGATCGCACTCTACGAACATAAGATCTTTGTTCAGGGCGCCTTATGGGATATCAACTCTTTCGATCAGATGGGGGTTGAACTGGGCAAGCAGCTGGCGCGGACCATCCTGCAGGAAATGACCGGGGACGCCCCGGTTCACACCCATGACGCATCCACCAACGGCCTTCTGAATTACTACAAATCGCTTCGGTCGCGTTCCTGTTAAGTTCCGCTATAGCGCAGTCAGCCAGCAGAGACCAGCGTGGCGCGCCGCCGGTCTCTTGGTTTCAGGTGTGCGTGGTGCTGGTGGCGTTGTGCCGGGCCAGGTTGCTGTGGCGTATGGAATAGCTGAAGTAGACAACCAGTCCGATGGCCAGCCAGCCGACGAAGCGATACCAGGTCATGGTGGGCAGGAAGGCCATGAGGGCGCTGCAGGACAAGGCGCCTAAGGTCGGGAACACTGGGTTGATCGGTGTGCGGAACGGTCGGTGCAGGTCGGGCTGTGTCACTCTGAGGGTGATGACGCCACCACAGACCAGCACGAAGGCGAACAAGGTGCCGATGTTGACCAATTCGGCCAGTTCGCCCAGCGGCACAAAGCCGGCCACGGCGGCGATGGCCAGCCCGCAGGACACGATCACCTTGACCGGTGTCTTCGTTCGCGGGTTCACGGTGGAAAAGCCGGGGGAGAGTAGTCCATCGCGGGACATGGCGAAGATGATGCGGGTCAGTCCGTAGTACAACACCAGCATCACGGTGGTCAGGCCGGCGATGACGCCGGTGGCTACCAGCGAGGAGGCCCAGTTGAAGCCCAGCAGCTTCAACGCATGCGCCACGGGCGAGGACACATTGAGTTCTGTATAGGGCACCAGGCCGGTCAGCAGGCCCGAGACCACGATGTAAATGAGGGTGCAGAAGGTCAGGGAGCCAATGATGCCGATGGGCAGATCGCGTCGTGGATTATGGGCTTCCTCGGCGGCCGTGGAGACGGCGTCGAATCCTACATAGGCGAAGAAGACGATGGAAGCCCCAGCCAGCACCCCGATCGGCTTGCCTTCCGGGGTATGTTCGAACCAGCCGAAGGGCATGAACGGTGTCCAGTTGTCCGGATTGACGTTGAATACGGCGACGGCGATGAACACCGCGATGGTGAGCACTTTCACCGACACCATCACGGTGTTCAGGCGCGCGCTTTCCTTCACGCCCACGATCAGGAGAATCATCAGGATCAACACGATGCCTGCAGCGGGCAGGTTGATGATGCCGCCCACTTCCGGGGCATGCGTCAGGGCGTCCGGCAAGTGCAGTCCGATGCCGTTGAGTGCGTTGTTGAAGTAACCCGACCAGCCATTGGCGACGGCGGCCACCGAAATGCCGTATTCCAGAATCAGATCCCAACCGATGATCCAGGCGGCCAGTTCGCCGAACGCCGCATAGCTGTATCCGTAAGCGCTGCCGCAACCGCCGACGCTGGAGGCTAGCTCCGCGTAGGACAGCGCGGCGAACGCGCAGGCCAGGCCGGCAAATACGAAGGACAGGACCACGGCGGGCCCTGACTGGGTCGCAGCGGCGATGCCGGTAAGCACAAAGATGCCGGTGCCGATGATGGCCCCGATTCCCAGCAAGGTCAGATCTGTGGCGCTGAGGCACCGTCGCAGCCCGCTTTCCTCGAAGTCGTTCGGCGATGTGCGTTTGGTCCGGAAAATCTGCATGCCACTCTCCTGGTCTGCGTCGGGCTGGGGGGAATCTTCATTATGCCTGAAATCTCGGGGCCGCTGGCCGGTGTTACGCAGGCTGACGCCCACGCCTAGCAAGGTTTGACTGTGTGAAATGGCACAGCCCCGTGAAAGCGGGCGTTCAGGGATTTCGCCAGTTGAAATTGGGTTGGTATTTCTCTATAAGAGTGCTTCGTTCAAACACTATAACGCCTGAGTGTCGGGCAGATTTCACGACGGAGGAGCCAACAAATGCATAAATTCGGATCATTGATCAGTGCTCTCGCCCTGGCGGGTGCCAGCTGCATGGCCCAGGCGGGCGAGTGGCAGGCGTTGCCGGACAAGGCGCCGGAGCCGGCCAGCAACCCCACGACGCCGGCGAAAGTAGAACTTGGCAAAATGCTCTACCACGATCCCCGTTTGTCTTCCAGCGGCACCGTGGCTTGCGCCTCGTGCCACAATGTCATGTCGGGCGGTGAAGACAACCGTGGCGGTTCCGTCGGTGTCCAGGGACAGGTGGGGGGACGCAGCGCGCCTACCGTGTGGAATTCCGCGTTCAATTCCGTGCAGTTCTGGGACGGTCGTGCGCCGAGTCTGGAAGCGCAGGCCAAGGGCCCGGTTACCAATCCCATCGAGATGGGGATGAAGAGTTGGGATGACGTGGTAGTGCGTCTGAAGGCCATTCCGGGCTACGTGGCGGCCTTTGGGGCTGCTTTCGAGGGCGCCGATCCGGTTACCGCCGACAACGCCGCCAAAGCCATCGCGGCCTATGAACGCACCCTGATCACGCCCAACAGCGCCTACGACAAGTTCGCCAAGGGCGATGCCGGCGCGCTGTCAGAGCAGCAGCAGCGCGGGCTGAAGACCTTCGCGGAAGTGGGTTGCAACTCCTGCCACTCGGGTCCGGCTTTCAATGGCCCGCAGTTGCCGGAAGGCACGGGCTTCTATCAGAAGTTCCCGATGTTCGACAATGGCGCGCTGGAAGCCCAATACGGCTTCACCAAGGACCTTGGACGCGCCCAGGAAACCAAGAACGACGCCGATAAGCACATGTTCCGCGTGCCTACCCTGCGCAACATCGCTCTGACCGCGCCTTATTTCCACAATGGCAAGGTGAAGACCCTGCCCGATGCCGTCAAGGTCATGGGCAAGACCCAGCTCAACAAAGATCTGTCCCAGGAGCAGGTGGACGACATCGTGGCCTTCCTGAATGCCCTGAGCGGCGAGTTCCCCAAGCAGGAAATGCCGCGTCTGCCGGCTCTGGCCAACAAGACCTTCGATTTCAACTGAAGTCTCAGCCGGTCTTTCCGCGCACGAGAAACCGGCCTCTGGCCGGTTTCTTCATTTAGCGGTACAGCGCGCAGGATTGTATGCGCTCCTCGATGTTGCGCTTGAGCGTCTCAAACTCGGGACTGTCGATATTCCTGAAGCGATTGGCGAAATCCGTGGGACCCAGGTTTTCGGGCAGGCCGCGCAGGTTGGGCATATAGAGAGTTTCGTCGCCGCTTTGGCTGAGCAGCGCTTGGGCCCGAAGCGCGTGGTCACGGGACTTAGTGACGAACTTGCCGAACAGGGCGCCGGCGCGGTCGGCCGCCAGATCGGTGAAGCTGAAGCCGCTTCCGCTGTGGGTATCGTTGATTTCCTTGGCCAGGCCAATGATATCGGCGAAGGTGCGATGGCCGGATACCGCCAGGGCGGCCGAGGCCATGAAATGTTGGGCGGTATCTATGCGGCGGTTGAGCAGCAGGCTCTTTTGCGGTGGGGATAGCGTCAGGCCTTCGGTCGCAAGCTTCCTTCCATTGGCGTAAGCGCCCAGCACCAGGATCAAGGCGCGATTCTCTATCACCGGATCGGTGTCCGCCTGCAGGGAACGGTCCCGGGCCAGTACGAACAAAGGCTGCATCAGCAGGCTCAGGCTGACGTAGCGCTTGCTCTGATACTGGAACAGCAGGTCCGTAAGGCGTTTCTGGTACGCGAGCAGGCGGGCCTTGCTGGCTTCGTCGCTGACCCCTTCCTGCATCTGTGTCAGGGTGTCGCGGTTCCAGTTGATGGCGATTCTCAGGCGTTCATCTGTGATGCGCACCTCGTGGATCAGGGGGGCGAAGATCCGGGTGTAACGCCGCAGGGGCGTCCAGTTCAACACGGCGAACTGCAGCACGGAAACCAGCGGTTGTGGGAGAGTCAGGCTGCCGGCCTTCAATTGCCGCACCCGGGCAGAAGGCTCGGCATCGTCCGTCACGATCTTCAGGTTCAAATAGAGCGCGGGCCAGTCCAGTGGCAGCTTGATGCTGCTGCGGAAATCCAGGCGCTTGCCGTGGATGTCGGCTACGGCGTGACCGTCCAGGCGTTTTCGCAGCAACACGAAATTGGCGACCGCGGTCAGGTCGTCCTCGGTCAGAGCGATGGAGCGCACTTCCGCCGTTCTCAGGGGGTTGGCTCGCATGTTCCGGTCGATGAGCGAGCGGGTCGCGGACAGGTAGCTTGGCTGTTGCCTGGGGTTCAGGTTCGGGTGCAGGTCCAGTGCCAGGCAAGCCAGGACGGTCATCAGCAGCAACATCCAGATCAGGCCCAGCAAGGCGGCACGGCCGAGAACTGCTGTGGCGCCAAGGATGCGAGGCTCGATCTGCATGAGCTTAGTATGCCGGATTTGTACCGTGATTGCTGAATGCCACTTCGCCATGACCCTCCCTTGGATCGCCTCACCGCGCTAAGCCTAGTTCAGCCGGCGTCTACGTTGACGGGGCGGCGGGGTGCGCGGCCGGCCGGGTGTCCCGCACAGGTCACTGTATTTTCGGCAGGGAAATAAAGCTGCTGGCCAAAATTGACTAAAATCCTGGGAGATAGGTATAGTTCACCTGTAACACCATATTTCGGGAGAGCGACTCGTGCGATTGACGACGAAAGGCCGATATGCCGTAACCGCCATGCTTGATCTGGCCTATCACAGCGAAACCAGGCCGGTCACTCTGACCGACATCGCGAAGCGGCAAAGTATTTCCCTGTCCTACCTTGAGCAATTGTTCGCCCGTTTGCGGCGGGCAGGCATGGTGGAAGGCGTGCGTGGACCGGGCGGAGGGTACCAGTTGAGCCGCGATTCGGCGCAGATCAACATTGCCGACATCATTTCCGCGGTGGACGAGACCATCGATTCCACCCGTTGCGGCGGCAAGTCCAACTGCCAGAACGCGCAGCCCTGTCTGACCCATGACCTTTGGATGGGTCTGAGCGAGCAGATCCGGCTTTACCTTTCCACCATCAGTCTGGATGACTTGCTGCAGCGCAAGAATGTGCGCCAGGTGGCGGAGCGGCAGGACAAGCAGTCCGCCCTGGGGTTGGACGTGCTGATGCGCCAGGAGTCGCGGCTGCAGTCCTAGGCGGTGCCTTGATCTATCTCGACCACAACGCCACCACGCCCATGGATGAGCGTGTGCTTGAGGCGATGCTCCCCTATCTGGGCCGTTTTTTCGGCAATCCGTCCAGCCTGCACCGCCTCGGCCGGATCAGTCGCAGCGCGGTGGAGCAGGCGAGGGAGCAGGTGGCGTTGCTGGTGAACGCCCGGGCTGATGACGTGTTTTTCACTTCGGGCGGTACCGAGTCCAACAACACGGCGATCAAAGGCCTCGCCGAGGTGCTCCCGAAGGGGCGCATGGCAATCGGCGCTACCGAGCACCCGGCGGTGAGCGAGCCGGCTGAGCGTTTACGCCGTCGCGGTTGGGCGGTGGATGTGGTCGCGGTGGACGGACAAGGGCGGCTCGATTGGCGGGATCACGAGTTTGCAGAAGACCTGCGCTTCGCCTCACTGATGCTGGCCAACAACGAGACCGGAGTGGTTCAGACGATCGCGCCGATCGCCGAGCGCCTGCGACGCCAGGGGGTCATCCTGCACTGCGACGCCGTGCAGGCCGTCGGCAAGATCGAGGTTGATTTTGCCGCCTGCGGGGCGCATTTTTTGACGCTCTCCTCGCACAAGATTTATGGTCCCAAGGGAGTTGGCGCCCTGGTTGCCGACCGCTCCCTTGCGCTGCCGCCCTTGCTGGATGGCGGTGGTCAGGAGCGCGAGCTGCGTGGCGGCACCGAAAATGTGGCGGGCATTGTCGGTTTCGGGCGGGCGGCGGAACTGGCACGGCTGGAGTTGGAGGCGCGTGCCAGCCATTTGCTCGGTCTGCGGGAACGCCTGGAGAGCGGGCTTCGCAACATGGGTGGCGTGCGGCTGTTCTCCGCCGAAGCGGATCGCCTGCCGAACACACTGCAATTCGGCCTGGCCGGGATCGAGGGCGAGGCTCTGGTCATGGCCTTGGACCGCCGCGGCATCGCGGTATCCAGCGGTTCGGCCTGCGCCAGCGGCGCGGGCGAGCCGAGTCCCGTGCTGCTGGCCATGGGGATCGATCCGGGCGTGGCCAAGACCGCGATCCGGGTCAGCTTGGGCAAGGACAACACCGCCGCGGACATCGACGCGCTGCTCGCTGCCCTGAAGGATACGGCAGGCCAGTTCGGTGTGGCGCACGAGGCGGCGCTGACGCACTAATCCAGTGCGGATGCCAGTGACCTTTCTACTCGAACCGTGATGCGATTATGACTGTAAACATCTCAGAGAAGGCGGCCCGGCAAGTGGCCCGTCAACTGGAAAAGCGTGGCAAGGGCGTGGGCCTGCGCCTCGGCGTGAAGAAGGCTGGCTGCTCGGGCTTCGCTTACGTGGTGGACTATGCGGACGACTTGGCCGACGGTGACCAGGTTTTTGAGGCGCATGGCGTCAAGGTCGTGATCGCTGCGGCGGATCTGGAGTTCCTCGACGGGGTGGAGATTGACTACGTGCGCGAGGGGATCAGCGAGGCATTTCGCTTCAACAATCCCAAAGCTAAAGGCACGTGTGGCTGCGGCGAAAGTTTCACCGTCTGATTTTATTTGGGTTTTCGTTACCAACGAGCCCAAATTCCAGTAAAATCCTCTCTCTTATCCACCCTGGCCCTGATTGGCCGGGGCGGAGCGTGTCCAAAACCCAAAATTCCAGTGACAAGATCTGAAGGAGATCCAATGGCGGTTGAACGCACCATTTCCATCATTAAGCCGGACGCAGTCGCGAAGAACGTGATCGGCGAAATCTACAGCCGCTTTGAGAAGGCCGGCCTCACGATCGTCGCCGCCAAGATGGCCCACCTGAGCCGCGAGCAGGCGGAAGGTTTCTATGCGGTGCACAAGGAGCGCCCGTTCTTTAAGGATCTGGTGGCTTTCATGATCAGCGGCCCGGTGATGATCCAAGTGCTGGAGGGTGAGGACGCCGTGTCCAAGAACCGCGAACTGATGGGCGCCACCAACCCGGCCCAGGCCGCGCCGGGTACCATCCGCGCCGACTTCGCCGCGAGCATTGACGAGAACGCGGTGCACGGGTCCGATGCGCCGGAAACCGCAGCGCAGGAGATCGCATTTTTCTTCAAGGCCGAAGAGATTTGCCCGCGCACCCGTTGAGTCCTTCGCGCTAGCCAGCGGCTGGCTGAGCCTGAGAGTGCAACCATGACCGAAACCAGCGACGGCAAGATCAATCTGCTCGCCTTCGACCGCAAGGCCATGGAAGACTATTTCCGCAGCATCGGCGAAAAGCCGTTCAGGGCCGTGCAACTGCTGCAATGGATACATCAACGCGGAGTCACGGACTTTGCCCAGATGACCAACCTGAGCAAGGCCCTGCGGGCGCGGCTGGAAGAACTGTGCGAGGTCCGTCCGCCGCAGATAGTGCTCGACCAGCGGTCCGCCGACGGCACGCGCAAATGGTTGCTGCAGGTGGACGAGCAGAACCGCATCGAGACCGTGTTCATCCCGGAGGAAGGAAGGGGAACGCTGTGCGTGTCGTCGCAGGTCGGCTGCGCCCTGGAGTGCAGCTTTTGCTCCACCGCGCAGCAGGGCTTCAACCGCAACCTGGGCGTGGCCGAGATCATCGGCCAGCTCTGGGTGGCGGTGCGCGAGCTGGGCGATGCCGCCCGCATCACCAATGTGGTGATGATGGGCATGGGCGAACCCCTGCTGAATTTCAATAATGTGGTCAGCGCCATGGAATTGATGATGGACGATTTCGCCTATTGCCTGTCCAAGCGCCGCGTGACCCTGAGCACTTCCGGAGTGGTGCCGGCGCTGGACCGGCTGGGCGAGGTCACCGACGTCAGCCTGGCGGTCTCCCTGCATGCGCCGGACGACGCCTTGCGCGACGAGCTGGTGCCGATCAACAAGAAATATCCTATCAAGGAACTGCTGGCGGCCTGCAAGCGCTACGTGGGGTCGGACAACCGCCGCAAGGTCACCATGGAATACGTGATGCTGGACGGTGTGAACGATACCCCCGCCCATGCGCGTGCCCTGGTCAAGCTGCTGAGTACGGTGCCGTCCAAAGTCAACCTGATTCCGTTCAACCCGTTTCCCAATTCGCGTTACCGCTGCTCCAGCCGGGAAACGATCACCCGTTTCAGCGAGATCTTGCAGGCGGCAGGGCTGATCACCACTACCCGCAAGACCCGCGGGGAGGATATCGACGCCGCCTGCGGGCAGTTGGTAGGCCGGGTCAACGACCGCAGTCGGCGGCACATCCGGCTCCAGGCGCAATCGGCATGATGCACCGCGGGTTCTGGCCGGGAGCGGTGCTGCTGGCACTGGCGGCGTGTTCGTCGGCACCCAAGCAGGATGCCAATACCCCCAATGCCGCCGACATCTATGTGCGGAAGGGGGTCCAGTACATGGAAGCCGGACAGTTCGAGTTTGCCTTGCAGGATCTGCAGCATGCCGTCGAGCTGGACCCCAAGAACCCCGAGGCGCATAACGCGCTGGGCGTACTCTTCGAGCGCCTCAACCGGTCCGCCGAAGCCGAGCAGCAATACCAGCAGGCCCTGTCCCTGGACAGCGGCAACGCCAACACCCTGAACAACTATGGCCGCTTTCTCTGCGGAAAGGGGCAGTACGAGAAGGCGATGGGGTGTTTTTCCAAGATCATCGATTCAAGGCTCTACGGACAGCCCTGGATCGTGCTGACCAATGCCGGGCTCTGCGCGCGCTCCCAGGGACACCGGCCGGAAGGCGAAGAGTTTCTGCGCAAGGCGCTGGAGACCAATCCCACTTTCGCCCCAGCCTTGCTGGAAATGGCGCGGGTAAGCCTGGATGCGGGGCAGTACCTGTCGGCCCGGGCCTTCCTGCAACGCTACGAGGCGGCCGGTGCCATGGGCGCCGACGCCCTCTGGATCGGCGCGCAGACTGAATTCGCCCTGGGCAATACCGAGGCCGCCACCGACTACATCAACAGTTTGCGCAGCCGCTTTCCCGACAGCCGCGAAACCGCGCAGGCGCGCCGGCTGTCAGTGCAATAAGCGCGAAAAGATCCCGCACACGCCAACATGACGGACAAGATTCAAGCCATCCGGGGCATGCATGACATCCTGCCGGAGCACACTTCCAAATGGCAGTACGTGGAGTCGGTGTTCCGGCGTGTATTGCCGGCCTACGGGTATCAGGAGATTCGCCTGCCCATCGTGGAGAAGACCGAGCTGTTCAAGCGCTCCATCGGAGAGGTGACCGACATCGTCGAAAAGGAGATGTACACCTTCCTCGACCGCAACGGCGACTCCCTGACCTTGCGGCCTGAAGGCACGGCCGGCTGCCTGCGCGCCTGCCTGGAGCAGGGGCTGCTGCACTACCCGACCCACCGCCTGTGGTACCAGGGGCCCATGTTCCGCCACGAGCGTCCCCAGAAGGGCCGCTACCGCCAGTTCCACCAGTTGGGCGTGGAAGCCTACGGCATGGAAGGACCGGATATCGACGCGGAAATCATCCTGCTGACGCGCAGGCTATGGAAAGACCTGGGCATAGACCACACCCTGGAACTCCAGATCAATTCCCTAGGCACCACCGAGGAACGGCTGGTCTATCGCGAGCATCTGGTGGCGTACTTTCACCAGCATCTCGACTCCCTGGACGAGGACAGCCGGCGCCGGCTGGAAACCAATCCGCTGCGTATTCTCGACACCAAGAATCCGGATATGACCGAGGTGGTTGCACAGGCGCCGACCCTGGCGGAATTCCTCGGTCCCGAGTCGCGGGAGCACTTCGAAGGCTTGCTGCGCCAGTTGGACGACGGCGGTGTTCCCTACACGATCAACCCGCGCCTGGTGCGCGGCCTGGACTATTATTCGCGGACGGTGTTCGAGTGGGTTACCACCCGGCTCGGCGCCCAGGGCACGGTGTGCGCTGGCGGGCGTTACGACGGACTGATCGCCCAGTTGGGCGGCAAGGCCTCGCATGCCATCGGTTTCGCTTTGGGCATGGAACGCCTCATCGACCTCATCGAGGACGATGACCATCGCATCGCGGACTTGGGCTTGCCCCATGCCTTCCTAATCCGCGTGGGTGAGGAGGCCGAGCGCGAGGGCCTGAAGCTGGCCGAGCGGCTGCGCGACGCCCTGCCGGGCCTGCGCCTGCAGGTGAACTGCGGCGGCGGCAACTTCAAGGCCCAGTTCAAGCGGGCCGACCGCAGCGGTGCCCGTGTGGCGCTGATCCTGGGGGGTGACGAGGCCCGCGACCAGCTCATCGGCGTCAAGCCGCTGCGGGAGGACGCTGTCCAGCTCACCCTCCGCCAGTCGGAACTGATCGCCCATCTGACCAACCTGATCTGATCGAGAGTAAGTAATCATGGAAATCTACCTGTCCGAGGAAGAGCGCGTCGAGGCGCTGAAAAAGTGGTGGAAGGAGAATGCCAAGGCCGTGATGGTCGGCGTCGCCCTCGGGCTGGCCATCATCGCTGGCTGGAATGCCTGGAAGGGCAGCCAGCGGGTCAAGGCCGAGGAAGCTTCCAGCCTGTATCAGCAGTTGCTGAAGGCCGTGGAGGCCAAACAGACGGAACCGGCCACCAAGCTCAGCGAGCGCCTCATCGAGCAATTCCAGGGCACTCCCTATGCCACCTATGGCACCTTGTTCCTGGCCAGGCTCAAGGTTCAGGGCGGCGATCTGGCGGGCGCCAAGAAAGCTTTGCAGGATTTGTCGGCCTCGGTAAAGGATGACAGCCTGAAACACCTGGCGCGGGTGCGCCTGGTGCGTGTAATGCGCGCCATGGGGGAGAGCGAGGGCGCTCTGCAACTGATCGCGCCTTTGAGCCGCGACAAGATGGGTGAATTCGAAAGTCTCTATGAGGAACTGAAGGGCGATCTCTACGCCGATCTGCACCGGCCGGACGATGCGCGCTTAGCTTACGAAAAGGCGCGCCAATTGGGTGAGTCCTCACCCATGCTGGAAGTCAAGATCAACGATCTGGCCGCGCCGCCGGCCCAGCCTGCATCCTGATGCGTCTCCTGCCGCTGCTCCTGGCTGCGCTCCTTCTGGGCGGCTGCGCGGGACTGGATACCCTGAAGGACGCTTACGACGGCCTGGGCGAGTACTTCGGCGGCAAGGACAATGCCGAGCCGCCCAAGGAACTCGATGAGAACTTCGAGCCGACGCTGAAGCTCAACGAACTGTGGAGCGCGACCGTGGGGGATGGCTACGAGGATCAATACCTCAGCCTGGTCGCGGCGGTGGACGAAGAGCGGGTTTACGCCGCGGACCGCGAAGGCGTACTGCAGGCGCATAAGCGCCTGACCGGCGAGAAACTGTGGTCGGTCGAGACGGAAATGATGTTCTCGGCCGGTCCCGTGGTGGACAAGGAGACACTGGTCCTGGGTACCAGCAACGCCGAGGTGGCGGCCTACAACACCGCCGACGGCGCCTTGCTGTGGAAATCCACCGTATCCAGCGAAATCCTGGCTTTGCCGCGCATTGGTGACGGAGTGGTCGTCGTCCGCAGCAGCGACGGGCGCATCACGGCGCTGGACCAGAAGGACGGCCGCACCCTGTGGAGCTACGAGCGCAGCGCGCCCGCCCTGCTGGTGCGCAGCCACGGCGCGCCCATCATCGCCGAAGGACTGGTGCTGGACGGCTACGCCAGCGGCAAGTTGATCGCCCTGCGCCTGGAGGACGGCAAGCTGGAGTGGGAAGCCACGGTTGCCCTGCCCCATGGCCGCTCCGAGATTGAGCGCCTGGTGGACGTGGACTCGGTGCCGGTGGTCAAGGGCGGCACCATTTATGTGTCGGGCTACCAGGGCGGCCTGGCGGCGGTGAACATGAAGGACGGCGAGGTGCTTTGGCGACAGGACAAGGTGTCCAGTTACTCGGGCCTGGCCGCCAGCGGCCGGACCCTGTTCCTGACAGACGGAAACAGCGACGTGTGGCAGATGGACATGCGTGACGGCGGCGACCTCTGGAAGCAGGATGCCTTGCATCAGCGCCGCCTGACCGCGCCGGCCCTGATCAAGACCTCTCTGGTGGTCGGCGATTTCGAGGGCTACCTGCATGCCCTGTCCCAGGATGATGGCAGCCTGGTGGGGCGGCTGGAACTCGACGACACCTCCATCGAGGAGTCGCCCACCGTCTACGACGACGTGCTCTATGTCTACACCAGTGGCGGCAAGCTGGCCGCGGTGACGGTGGAATGAGCATGCTGCCTGTGGTGGCTCTGGTGGGCCGGCCCAATGTGGGCAAGTCGACTCTCTTCAACTGCCTGACCAAGACCCGTGACGCCCTGGTGGCGGATTTTCCGGGATTGACGCGAGATCGCCAGTACGGGCGTGTGGAGCGCGGAGATCGCCCCTTCATCGTGGTGGACACCGGCGGCATCATCGAACAGGCGGAAGGCATCGAGGATCGGGCCATGCGCCAGGTGCACAGTGCCTTGGAGGAAGCCGACCTGGTGCTGTTCCTGGTGGATGCCCGCAGCGGTCTCTCGCCGGCCGACGAAGCCATCGCGCAGACCCTGCGCAAGTTCACCAAACCCATCCTGCTGGTGGCCAATAAGACCGAGGGCCTGGACATCCCACTCGCGGTGGCGGAATTCCACGGCGTCGGCCTCAAGGGCGAGCCTTGTGCCATCGCCGCCGCCCATGGCACCGGTATTCCGGAACTGCTGGTACGGGTGGATGCGTTGCTGCCTCAGGTCGAAGCGGAGGAACCAGCGGAATCCGCTGCGGGCGGTGCGCGCATCGCCGTGGTTGGACGTCCCAACGTCGGCAAGTCCACCCTGGTTAATCGCCTCCTGGGTGAGGAGCGTGTGGTGGTGTACGACCAGCCTGGCACCACCCGCGACAGCATTTTCATCCCCTTCGAGCGCAATGGACGGAGTTATACCCTGATCGACACGGCGGGAATCCGCCGCCGTTCGCGGGTGGGCGAAGGCATCGAGAAGTTCAGCGTGATCAAGTCGCTGCAGGCCATCGACAAGGCCCATGTCGTGATCTATCTGATCGACGCCAGCGAGGGTGTCACCGATCAGGACGCCAATCTCTTGGGGCTGGTGCTGGAAGCCGGGCGCGGCCTCATCATCGGGCTGAACAAATGGGACGGTCTCAGCCACGACCAGCGCGAGCAGGTGAAGCGCCAGATCGATCTCAAGCTGACCTTCCTGGATTTTGCCGAGAAGCATTTTGTGTCGGCGCTGCACGGCACCGGCGTCGGCAAGCTGCTGGAACAAGTGGATCGCATCCATCAAAGTGCGGGACAGAACCTGTCCGCCTCCCGTCTCACCGAGATTCTGCAGCAGGCCCAGGCTACCCATCAGCCACCCTTGGTGCGCGGCCGGCGCATCAAGCTCAAGTACGCCCACCAGGGCGGCCACAACCCGCCGGTCATCGTCATTCATGGCAATCAGACCGACGAGCTGCCCGGCGCCTACAAGCGCTATCTGGTCAACGTGTTCCGCGCCGCCCTGCGGCTGGAGGGCACGCCCATCAAGCTGGAATTCAAGGGCAGCGCCAACCCTTACAAGGACAAGAAGAACGTGCTTACCCAGCGCCAGGTGCAAAAGCGCCGGCGCCTGATAAAGCATGTGAAGAAACGCTGACGGGGCTTCCCCCGCCCGCACCGGACAGATAAGCGCCGGGCCGCTGCGCCGATTTCAAGGATGGATGCGGGTGATCTTGGAACCTTGCAGTCCCAGCCCGGCCATGAGGCCACGCTGTCCAAAGATGAAGGCATAAACGTCGTCTTTGGCCGTGGTGGTGGTCAGCGACTTGGCCACGCCTTCATCCACGATCACGATGCTGGGACCCACCCCGATCTCCCAGCCCTCGCTGCGCTTCAGGTAATCCAGCGCGTCACGGGTCATGAAGAACATGGCGTAGTCGAAGGTCTGCGCCCCCGCCTGCAGACCGTAGGAGCCTGCCACCATATTGTAATAGCCTACGGTTCGCCCGCGCTCGCGCAAGGCGCCCTTGCCATATTGCACTCCGCCAATGAAGCCGGCCTTGACGACACCGGGGAAGACCAAGATTCCCTTGGCTTGCCTGGAAAGCGAGCGCGCCGATGGTGTGCTGGCGTAGAGCCGCTTGAGGGCGGCGTCCACGTTGGCGTCGATGTCCTCGGCTTGCAGGGCGCCGCCGCCGGTGCTCTGGCAGCCGCCGAGGCTGAAAAGGATCAGCAGTACGCTAAAAAGCTTCAACGGGATGCTCATGTGCCTGACTCCGGTACGTGGTGTGGAAACCTTGGGACACAGTGTAAGCAAGCAACCCACGCAGCGGAAGCGGGTGTTTGCGGAGAGGGGCTTAATTTGGCTCAACTGGCCTGCAAACGTTCGATGAAGCGCTCCAGCAGCTGCAGCACCGCATCCCGCTGGCGGAACAAATCCGGCAGACGCACTTGGGCATGCGGGTCTCCGTTTTCCGCCAGCTTGAGCAATTGATTGGCGAGCGCATGAAACTCCTCGTGGATTGCTTCCAGGGCCTGAAATTCCGCAACCTGGCCATAGCGGCGCATGCCTCCCCGATAATACCATTGTCCCAGGCGGCAGGCCCGGCTGCCTAGGGCGGGCGGAGGGCCTTTCGGCGCCCGGACATAGGCGGCCACCCGTTCACACCATTGACGGTGGCTGACCATGGCCAGCAGCAGAGCAGTGTCCTCCGCGGGTAGGCAACTGGTCCCAAGATCTTGCCATGGGCGCTCCGCCATCCAGCGTTCCATCCACGCCGGAATGTCCTCTGCCGGCATGGGCCGCGCGATGCCGTAGCCCTGGCCCAGCTTGCAGCCCAATTTGACCAGCAGCATGGCATGCTGCAAGGTTTCCACCCCTTCGGCGATGACGTACCGGTTGAAGGCCTCGGCCAGATGAATCACGCTTTCCACGATGCCCAGGTCGTCGGGGTCGTCCAGCATGTCGCGCACAAAGCTGCCGTCCACCTTCAGCGATTCCACCGGGAGTCGCCGGAAATAGGTCAGAGAGGAGTAGCCGGTGCCGAAGTCGTCGAGAGCAAAGCCCACGCCCAGATCGAGTCCTGCCTGCAGCGCAGCCGAGGCTTTTTCCAGGTCGCTGATGGCGACGGTTTCCAGTATCTCCAATTCCAAGCGGCGGGGTCCGATCGCCGGATGGCGTTGCAGTGCCAGTTCCAGCCGATGGATGAAGTCCGGACTTAACAGGTGCTCAGCGCTGACATTGGCACTCACGGCCAGTTCCAGCCCGAGCTTTTTCCAGGCCTCCATCTGCTCCAGTACGGCGTCGATGACCCACTCGCCCAGTTGGCCATCCAGTTCCGTGCCTGCCAGAAACGGCAGGAAGGCAGCTGGCGTCAAGAGACCCTCGTCAGGATGGCGCCAGCGAATGAGGGCCTCGACGCCGATCACCTGGCCCGTGACCAGATTGACCTTGGGCTGGAAATAGAGGATGAATTCGTCATGCCTGATCCCGTGTGATACGCGCTGCAGGAAGTCACGCTGTTCCCGCGCCTGGCGGTCAAATTCGGGATCGAACAGATGGAAGCGATTGCGCCCGTTCTCCTTGGCCCGGTACATGGCCTGGTCGGCGTGACGCAGAAGCGTGTCGCCATCGGCATTGTCGTGGGGGAACAGCGTGACGCCGATGCTCGCGGACAGCGTGATGACCTGTTCGTCCAGATGCAGGGGGTGGGAAACCGTGGCGAGCACCCGTTCCAGCAAATGGCTGCTTTCCTCTTCCCGGGACAGGTCGTTGAGCAGCAGCACGAATTCGTCGCCACCCAGCCGCGCCAGGGTATCCTCGGCACGCAGCACTTCCTGCAGATTGCGCGTCAGCATGACCAGAAGCTGATCGCCGGCGTCGTGGCCGAGGCGGTCATTGACCGGCTTGAAGCCATCCAGGTCCAGGTAGCACACGGCAAGCAGCTTGCCGCTGCGGCGGGCGTGGGCGATGGCATGATTGAGGCGGTCGGCCAGCAGGCGGCGGTTGGGCAGGCCGGTCAGAGGGTCGAAATGGGCGATGCGGTTCAACTCCGCGGCGTGCTCCTTGAGGCGACTGATGTCGGAAAACACCCCCACGTATTCCTGAACCTGTCCGTGCGAGTCGCGCACCGCGGCGATGGACAGCATCTCCGTGTAGAGGCTCCCGTCGCGCCGCCGGTTGCAGATTTCCCCGCGCCATTGCCCGGTCTGCAGCACCGATCGCCACATCTCCTCGTAAAAGCCTGAGCCCTGGACACCGGACCCGAGCAGTTTCGGGTTTTGCCCCAGCACTTCATCCCGCGTGTAGCCGGTAATCTGGGTAAAGGCGGGATTGACGTCGATGATGTTGTTCTCGGCGTCGGTGATGATGATGCCTTCCTGGGTGTTGTGAAACACGCTGGAGGCACGGCGCATGGCCTCCTCGGCATCGCGCCGGTCGGTGATGTCGCGGGCTATGCCCAAAACGCCTGCCAATGCCCCTTGCTGGTTCAGGAGCGGTGTCTTGACCGTCTCATAGATGCCGCGGTGGCCGTCCGTTGCCGAAGTAAGCCATTCCTCGTTGACGACCGATACTCCCGCCGCGACGGCGGCAAGGTCACGGGAGCGGAGGAAATCGGCTGTCTCTCTGGGGAAGAACGCGTAATCGGTATTGCCGATGATCGTCGCCTCCGGATGCCCCATCAGCCTCTCGCAACTGGGGTTGCAGAACAGGTAGACGCCATCGGGATCCTTGAGCCAGACCATGTCGGGGATGGTGTTGAGCAGGGATCGCAAGCGCAGGCGTTCCTCATCGAGGCTGCGGCGCACCTGTTTGGATTCCGAGATGTCGACGCCCAGGGCCAGCAGGTAGGTCTGATCGCCGATGTGCGTCCGCTTGCAGGTCAGAAGCACCGGAATGGTCGCGCCGCTGGCCGTGTGCATGCCGGCTTCCACCGTGGCTCCGCCCTGGGCGAACGCGTCGGCCAGGGCCTTGGCGATGTGCGGGCGGTCTGCGGCTTGGAACAGGTCGGCGCTGCGCAGGCGGGGCAGATCGATGTCAGAAAGACCGGTCAGTTGCTTCAGATGCTGGTTCCAGCGCAGGATCCGGTCCGTGCCGTCGGTCATGTAGAAACTGCCCGGCAGGGCGTTGATCAGGTCTTCCGAAAAGAGCTTTTCTTCATGAACCAGGGCATGCTGCCGTTCTGCCTCGTTCTGTGCCCGAAGGCTGAGCAGGGCTTGATCGAACAGGTTGGCCAAGGTTTGCAGGGCAGTCGCGGTATGACTGGTGATGCGCGGGACATGTCGGCAGACCAGCAACAGACCGCCTTCCCAGAGCGGGTCTCCAGCGACGCCGAGGGGAAGCAAGACGGCGGCGCTGGCGCCGTCTTGCGCGCGGATTTCATCCCAGGAGGAGTTCGCTTGTCCACACAGGTTGTGAGGGGCGCTGGCTACGGGGCACAGGTCGTCGCGTGCCGGGCAACTGCAATAGAGCTTGCCCGGCCTCAGCGGCTCCGGTCGAAGTTTGGCCACAAGCTGCGGCCAGTCCTGTTCGAAGTGCTCGGAAACGCCTTGGCGGTTCAATACCGTAATGGACTGGTCGGGCAAGCTTTGAAACACCAGGCCGCCGTCCAGATCGGTCAAGGACAGGGCAAAGTCCAGGGCGGCGCGCAGCAGGGCATCCCGTCCTGGGCGGGCCATCAGGGCTTGCATGAATCGATGCTGGGCATCCATGAGCAAGGCGGCGTGCTTGCGCTCGGAAATATCCAGCAGACTGCCCGCCGTCCGCAGCGGGCGGCCCTGCTCGTCCCGGTGCAGTACCCGTCCCCTGGCCTCCAGCCACAGCCAGCGTCCGTCCGCGCCGCGCAGGCGGAACTCCGTTTCGAACAGTTCGCCGGCGGCACTCTGGGGCGCGCGCAGGTGCTCGAAGGTGTGCGGCCGGTCCTGCGGGTGAATCAGGTCCAGCCAGCCGCGCAGTCCGGTGGGCGCCCAGCCTTCCGGCTTTCCGCACAGCAGGGCCAACTTGGGGCTCCAGACGACCCCGTCGGTCTCATGGTCAAATTCCCAGACGCCCACGCCGCTGCCTTCCAGGATCAAGCCCAGTCGCGCGGCGAGATCGGAGTTCTGCTCCTGCAAGCTGGCACGTTCGTGCCAGACTTCGTCGAACAGCGCCAACCCGAGCTTTTCCAGCATGCGGTTCTGGCTGACCACCCCGAGCAAGTGTCCTTCCCCATCAACGACGGGCAGGTGCCGGAGCTTCCAGCGCGCCATGGTGGCGGACGCCTCGGCTACCTGGGTCGAAACGGGGATGCAGTGCAGTGGCGCGGTCATGACCTGGCAAATGGGCACGGCCTCCAGATCCACGCCGGCGTTCCACAGCCGCGGAATATCGCGCTCGGTGAAGATGCCCAAGGGCCGCTGGCTTTCCACCACCAGCACATAGTCCCAGCCCGAAGTCACCATGTGTTGGATGGCCTGGCCCAGCGGCATGTCCGGTGGCAGTTGCGACACCACGGGATCCAGCACCGCGTCGAGGCGATCAATCTTGCTGAAAACTTCCTGGTTCAGATGATTGCGGAAATCGGTGGCGGTTGCGATTCCGACCAGTGTGCCTGCAGTGTCCGTTACCACCAGGTGGCGGATGCGGTGCCGGCGCAGAATTGAGTACGCTGAATGGAAGTCTGTATCGACGGTGGCGGTGATGAGCGATGAACTCATGCGCTCGTTGACCGCAGCCTGACCGCCATCCTGGCGGTTCAGCAGGGTCAGAAGGTCTTTTTCGGTGATGATGCCGACGGGCTGGTGACCATCCGCCACCACCAGGCATGAGATGCGCGCCTCGCCCATGAGCCGGGCGGCCTCGCCAATCGGGCAGCGCGGGTCCACGGTCCGCACCCTGGGACTCATGATGTCGCCCAGTTTCAAGGCTTCAATGGAAGACATAGTCCGCTTAGTTCTCCCGGGGATGCGATTTCCCCAACCTGCCTGAGAAAACATAGCAGGCGGGAAGGCGACGCGTATTGCGGTGGGGGCATCGCGGCAAATGGCGCGGAAACGGCCGTTGGATGTCGATCTGGCGACGCCGCTTCCGCCTTGCTGGGGCAAAAAAGAACCCGCCGGAAGGCGGGTTTAGTAGATGGTCTACCAAACCTCTCGGAGCAAGAGGAGGAACGCCATTTGAGACTCCTCCCCGCCCGAAAGGTTCCAGAATCAAGGCTCTGACCGCATCGGCTGTGGCATCGGTAATGATGGCCGGTCAGATCAGCATGGTGACCAGGCTTCCGAGGATGAA
Organism: Methyloterricola oryzae; assembly: GCF_000934725.1. NCBI lineage: Bacteria > Pseudomonadati > Pseudomonadota > Gammaproteobacteria > Methylococcales > Methylococcaceae > Methyloterricola > Methyloterricola oryzae. The sequence goes on along the minus strand of NZ_JYNS01000006.1, from coordinate 181,242 downwards.
GGACAGCAGCAATGCCAGCGGGATGCCGATGAGCACCAATGCGCCTATGGCGGCGACTCGCTGCATCCAGTCCAGGGTATCCCACCACTCCAGCGCCTGGGCCCGCTTCCTGGCATACCACTGGTTGCTCAGATCCTTGTAGACGGTCTTGTAGGCGGTCACCGTCTGACGCGTCTTCTTGCTGATGGTGATGGACTTGCGCAGCAGGATGTAAAACAGCGCCAAGGCGATGACCACGCCGGTATAGGCGGTGGCCATCTGTGCGATGGGCGGGCTGAGCCCCACCAGTTCAAACAAGGTGTCGAGGCTTTCCTCGACAAACTCCAGGGTCAGCGGCACGAATTCGCTGACCAGGTTCCACAGGATTTCCCAATACATCACCCCGAGCACGATAGCGGCGATGAACAGGGTGAGCCAGATCAGGCCACGGATCGGCGAGACTTGCGGCGGCGGTCCCGGATCGCTGTCTTGGCGGCGGTAGAATCGCTCGTTGCGCGGCTGATCGGGTGATGTGCTCATAATTCTCTACCCAGTTGTTTTCTAATAAGCGGCATGCGGGACGGTATCGGAGTCGAGGCGGCGGCCATTCGAATTCTATCCACCGGTCGGGATTATTGCGAAATTTTTACGTGCAGGCCACGCCTTGGCCGGGAAGCGAAGGCGGCTGCCACTGCATCCCTGCAATGGCGGGTCGTGATCTCACTTCAGCGCGCGGATGCCGTCCGGCGAGCCCAACAGAACGATGTCCGCGGGCCTTAGGGCGAAGATGCCCACGGTGACCACGCCCGGGATGTTGTTGATGGTGCGCTCCAGCGCCGGCGGGTCGAGGATTTCCAGATTGTGCACGTCGAGGATGTGGTTGCCGTTGTCGGTGACATAGTTCTCGCGCCACTGCGGCTGGCCGCCCAGCTTGACCATCTCGCGCGCCACATAGCTGCGCGCCATGGGGATGACCTCCACCGGCAGCGGGAACTTGCCCAGCACGGGCACGTATTTGCTTTCGTCGGCGATGCAGAGGAACTTGCGGCTGGCCCCAGCGATGATCTTCTCGCGGGTCAGTGCGCCGCCGCCGCCCTTCACCATCTGGAAATGGGGATTCACCTCGTCGGCGCCGTCCACGTAGATTTCCAATTCCCCAGCCGCATTCAGGTCCAGCACGGGAATGCCAAGCTCCTTCAGGCGCTTGGTGCTGCCTTCGGAACTGGAGACCGTGCCTTCGATGTCGCCCTTCAGGTCCGCCAGGAGTTCGATGAAATGGTTGACCGTGGAGCCGGTGCCGATGCCCAGCAGCGTAACGCCTTTCACGTATTCCAGGGCTGCTTCGGCAGCCTTCTTCTTCAGCTCATCTTGTGTCATAGCTTAGCTCCGTCATGGGTTCGACATCCGTGCGATAATACCTCGCGTCGGCCGGCCCTGTCATGCCCGGCTCGCCCGCGCCCCGACCGGCGTGGCCGCTATCTCCGAGACTGCACCGATGATTTACAAGTACATAGAGAAGATTCTGCGCGCCCGTGTCTACGACGTGGCGGTGGAGACGCCGCTGGATTTTGCCCCGAACCTGTCCCGGCGGCTGCAAAACTCGGTGTACATCAAGCGGGAAGACCTGCAGCCGGTATTCTCCTTCAAGCTGCGCGGAGCCTACAACAAGATCGCCGCCTTGGACGAAGAGTCCCGCGCCGCCGGCGTCATTGCCGCCTCCGCCGGCAACCATGCCCAGGGTGTTGCACTGGCGGCCCAGCAGCTCGGCATCCGTGCCCTCATCGTCATGCCCTGCACCACGCCGGCCATCAAGGTGGAAGCGGTGCGCAATCTGGGTGGAGAAACGGTGTTGCACGGCGATTCCTACGACGAGGCCTACGAGCATGCGCTGACCCTGGCGCAGGAGCAGCGCCTCACCTTCGTGCACCCCTACGATGACCCGGATGTGATCGCTGGGCAGGGCACCGTCGGCATGGAGATCCTGCGCCAGCATACCGGCGAGGTTCACGCCATCTTCGTGCCGGTGGGCGGCGGAGGTCTGATTGCCGGCGTTGCCGCCTACGTGAAATTCGTGCGGCCCGAGGTCAGGATCATCGGCGTCGAGCCGGACGATGCGGACTGCCTCAACCGGGCGCTCAAGGCCAAGCGGCGCGTGGTGTTGAAACAGGTGGGCCTGTTCGCCGACGGCGTCGCGGTGAAGCAGATCGGCAAGGAACCCTTCCATATTTGTCACCAGTATGTGGATGAGGTGGTCACGGTGACCACGGACGAAATCTGCGCCGCCATCAAGGACATCTTCGACGACACCCGGTCCATCGCCGAACCGGCTGGGGCCCTGGCAATCGCCGGACTGAAGCGCTACGCAGAGGACAGGGCACTGTCCGGGGAGTCGCTGATCGCCATCGAAAGCGGCGCCAACATCAATTTCGACCGCCTCAGGCATGTGGCGGAACGCGCCCAGGTGGGTGAGCAGCGGGAAAGCCTGTTGGCGGTCACGATTCCCGAGCGGCCCGGCAGTTTCTTGAATTTTTGCCGTTCCCTGGGGCGGCGCGGGATCACCGAGTTCAATTACCGCTTCTTCAATGAACAGGCGGCGCATGTGTTCGTCGGCGTGCAGATCAGCGATGGCCGCAAGGATCGCGAGGTCCTGATCAAGGACCTGGCCAGTCAGGGTTTCGATGTCACCGACATGACCGGAAACGAACTGGCGGTGGAGCACATCCGCTACATGGTGGGCGGGCACCCGCCGCGGCTGCTGGACGAGATCGTCTACAGCTTCGAGTTTCCGGAGCGTCCCGGCGCCCTGTTGAAGTTCCTGTCCTTGATGGGCGGGCGCTGGAACATCAGCTTGTTTCATTACCGCAATCACGGGGCCGCTTTTGGTCGCGTGCTCATGGGCATCCAGGTGCCGAAGGCAGACCGCAAGGCATTCAGGGAGTTTCTCGACGCCTTGGGGTATGTCTATCGCGAGGAAACCGAGAATCCGGCTTACCGACTGTTTGCCGGGGGTGGGATGTGATGGCGTTGGGACTCGGTCCGGCGGCTTGCTTGGACCGAAAGGCCCTGGATATTCAGATTTTGCTTGTAATGCCGGCGGTTTTCTTCTATTGTTGCCACTGTTGTATTGGGGTCCGCGCCAGCGCACCGTAGTATTGGTTCCATCTGGAATTTTTCTGCTCCAACTGCCCGCCTTCCGTAATACTCCACACCGGCCCTGGCCAGCGCTTAAATGGCTGTCGGGGTTTTCAGCGCAAGCGTTTTATTGAGAGATTTCAGCATGTCACAGACTCAGAACGGAACTGTTAAGTGGTTCAACGAAAGCAAGGGATTTGGCTTCATCCAGCGCGAAAACGGCAGCGACCTGTTCGTGCACTTCCGCTCGATTCAGGGGCAGGGTTTTAAGACTCTGAAGGAAGGTCAGCGCGTGAGCTTTACGGAGGTCAGCGGCCAGAAGGGCCCGCAGGCCGAGAACGTGATCGTTCTCTAACAGTTGTAACCTGCTCGTCCGCAAGGGTGGGCTGCAATGGCAGCCCACCCTTTTTCTTTTGCGGGCCCTCTAAGGCTCGCATGTCACGTTCTTGACTTAAGGAGAGGCAGCGCATGTTGACCCTTTTTGTTCGTAACCTTCCCCCCACCACCACTGAAACCAACCTGACCGAGTTGTTCAGCCATTACGGCAAGGTGTTTGATCTAAAGGTCAGCCGTGATCTTTTCACGGGCAAAGCCCGCGGCACGGCCTCGGTCAACATGGAAGGTCATGAGGCGCGCCAGGCTATCGCCGGACTGGACGGGTCGGATTTCAACGGCAACACCATCTATGTGGCCTTGGATAAAGGCCCGCGCAATGGGCGTGGCCGACGCTGAGATTTTCGTCTGAGTCAGGCGGCCCGTCGCTCCTTGGCACGGGCCGAGCATGCCGAGTAGCGACGCTTTCTGGCGTTCAGTGCCGGAAGTGCCGCATGCCGGTAAATACCATGGCCATGCCGTGCTCGTCGGCGGCGGCGATCACTTCGCTGTCCCGCATCGAGCCGCCGGGCTGTATGACCGCGGTGATGCCGGCCTGTGCGGCGGAGTCCACGCCGTCGCGGAACGGGAAAAAGGCATCTGAGGCCACCACCGAACCCTTCACCTCCAGGCCCTCATCGGCCGCCTTGATGGCGGCGATACGGGCCGAATAGACCCGGCTCATCTGGCCGGCACCGATGCCAATGGTCTGACGATTCTTGCAGTAGACGATGGCGTTGGATTTCACGAACTTCACCGTTTTCCAGGCGAACAGCAGATCAACGATCTCCTGCTCGCTCGGAGCCCGCCGGGTGACGATCTTCAAGTGTTCGCGGCCAATCACGCCGTCGTCGCGGTCCTGCACCAGCAGGCCGCTGGTGACGCGCTTGAAGTCCAGCGCCGGCTGACTGACTTTAGGCCACTGACCGCAATCCAGCACCCGTACGTTCTGCTTGGTTGCGAGTAGCGGCAACGCATCGGCGTCGATGCCCGGCGCAATGATTACTTCCACGAACTGGCGGTCGATGATGGCCTTGGCGGTCGCGGCGTCCAGCGGACGGTTGAACGCAATGATGCCGCCAAACGCCGAAGTGGGATCGGTGGCATACGCCCGCTCGTAGGCTGTCAGCAAGCTTTCCGCTTGCGCGATTCCGCAGGGGTTGGCGTGCTTGACGATGACGCAGGTGGGTAGCTCGGCGAAGCTTTTCACGCATTCCAGGGCGGCGTCGGCGTCGGCGATGTTGTTATAGGACAACTCCTTGCCCTGCAGTTGCCGCGCGCTGGCGATGCTGCCCGCGGGTGCGCCGGCTTCCACGTAGAAAGCCGCACGCTGGTGCGGATTCTCGCCGTAGCGCATGCTCTGTGCGCGTTCAAAGCTCAGGCTCAGATGTTCCGGAAAAGGCGGCGCGTTCTCCATTCGCTGTGCCAGATAGTGCGCGATGGCGCCATCGTAGCGTGCGGTATGGGCAAAGCTCTTGGCGGCGAGGCGGAACCGCGTCGCAGCCGAGAGGGAGCCGGCGTTACCCTGCAGTTCCTCGAGCAGGGCCGAATAGTCGGCTGGATCCACCACCACGCCGACGGATGCGTGATTCTTGGCGGCGGCCCGGATGAGGGCCGGACCGCCGATATCGATGTTCTCGATGGCCTCGTCCAGGCTGCAATCGGATCGCGCCACGGTCTGGGTAAAGGGATACAGGTTGACTACCACCAGGTCGATCGGGGCGATGCCATGCTCGGCCATGATCGCCTCATCGATGCCGCGCCGGCCCAGAATACCGCCATGAATTTTGGGGTGCAGGGTCTTGACGCGCCCGTCCATCATCTCCGGGAAGCCGGTGTGCTGCGACACTTCGGTGGTGGCGATGCCGCTGTCTGCCAGCAGTCGCGCCGTACCCCCCGACGAGAGGATCTCGATGCCGAGTGCGGCGAGATTGCGGGCCAGTTCGACAATGCCGCTCTTGTCCGAAACGCTCAGTAGCGCACGGGAGATTGTGTGGTTCATGCTGTTTTCGCCGTGAAGTGAAAGGGGCGATTATTCCAGTCCGTACTGGGCGATCTTCTTGCGCAAGGTGCTGCGGCTCATGCCTAGCATCTGCGCCGAGCGTGTTTGATTGTAGCCGCAGTGTTCGAGCACCGTCTGAATGAGCGGTCGTTCCACCTCGCTCAGGACCAGGGCGTGCAGTTCAGTGACGTCGCAGCCACCCAGCTGGGAGAAATAATCCTTGATCGCCATGCGCACATGCTCGCTGAGCACCAGGGAGTTGGTTGGGGTTCCCTGGACTGTGTCAATACCAGTCTCGCTTGCGTCCACTTTCATGCGGCCAGTTTCCGGAATGCGGTTTCGAAGAGTTCTCGTGTAAGCTGGATCTGTCGATCCGGTTTTTCCTCGGAAAATAAGGGCTTCAGGCGATCAAGGGCGAAACCTGGCCAGTGCTTGGCGTACCAGCCGATGTGCTTGCGGGCGATGCGTACGCCGGCCATGGGGCCGTAAAACGCATGCAGTTCCTGCACATGCTGGATCAGGACGCGGTGGCGTTCGGTGGGCTCGGGGTCTTGGAGCCTTAGCCCTTCCGTGAGAAAGGCGTTGATCGTTCTGAATTGCCAGGGACGGCCTAAGGCCGCACGTCCCACCATGAGAGCGTCGGCTCCTGTGGTGTCGAGGACGAACCTGGCTTTGTCCGGGGAATCGATATCACCGTTGGCGATCACCGGGATGCCGACGGCGCTTTTGACCTCTGCGATTGTAGAGTATTCGGCCATTCCGGAAAAGCCGCAGGCGCGGGTGCGGCCGTGCACCGCAAGGGCCTGGATCCCTGAGTCCTCGGCGAGTCTGGCGATGCGCACGGCGTTGCGGTTTTGGAGGTCCCAGCCGGTGCGGATCTTGAGTGTCACCGGCACTTCGACGGCCTTGACCACGGACTCCAGGATGCGTGCTACCTGTGTTTCGTCCCTGAGCAACGCCGAGCCGGCCGCCACGTTGCACACTTTCTTGGCCGGGCAGCCCATGTTGATGTCGATGATCTGTGCGCCGCGCTCCACATTGAGGCGCGCCGCCTGGGCCATGTGCAGCGGGTCGGCGCCGAGAATCTGGATCGCGCGGGGTTCAGGTTCGCCGAGATGATCGCAACGCAGGCGCGTCTTGCGGTCATCCTGCAGGGCAGGATTGGAGCTCACCATTTCGGACACCGCGAGACCCGCGCCGTAACTCCGGCAGATGGCGCGAAAGGGTCGGTCGGTGACCCCGGCCATGGGCGCCAGGATCAAGCGGCTATCGAGTCGATACGGTCCTATGTGCATCGGGAGGGTGTGTCCAGCAGCGGGGCGTGAAGTCTAAACGGAAAGCCTCAGGCTGGCAAAGTCAATTTTCCCGCCCGCCGCGCCGGTTTTCAGTTGCCTTGGTAGAGGCGGTCGACCAGGGATTTGAAGGCAGGCGGGCGGGTCAGGACGATGTAAAACAGGATCAGGGCCAAGATCGGGATGGGCAGTGTGTCCAACACGGCGATAAGGCTGAGCCAGATCAACAACTGGGTCTTGGCGCGCATGCGGCCCCGTGGGTTCAGGCGGGCCCAACGGCGCCCGTCAGCCGCGTTTCCGCTTCGCGGTACTTCTGCGCGGTACGCTCCAGTATGTCCGCCGGCAGTCTGGGGCCGGGGGGGGTCTTGTCCCAATCCAGGGTTTCCAGGTAATCGCGCACGAACTGTTTGTCAAAACTGGGGGGGCTGATGCCGACCTGATACTGGTCCAGCGGCCAGAAGCGGGAGGAGTCGGGGGTCAACGCCTCGTCGATGAGCAAAAGGTGCCCTGCCTCGTCCAAGCCGAATTCGAATTTGGTGTCGGCGATGATGATGCCGCGCTCCCGGGCGTAGGCAGCCGCTTCCGTGTAGAGGGTGAGACTGGTATCGCGCACCTGCTGTGCCAGGCTTGCTCCCAGCAGTTCAACGGTGCGCGCGAAATCGATGTTCTCGTCGTGGGAGCCCAGTTCGGCTTTGGTCGAAGGGGTGAAGATGGCCTGGGGCAGTTGTTCGGCCTGGCGCAGTCCCTGAGGCAGGGATACTCCGCAGACGGCGCCGTCGCGCTGGTAGTCCTTCCAACCGGAACCGATGAGATAGCCGCGTACCACCGCTTCCACCGGTAGCGGCCGCAACTTGCGGACCACGATGGCGCGGCCTTGCAGAAGGGCGCATTCCGCCGGGTCCCTGATGACCTGCTCCAGCTTCAGCTTGGACAAATGGTTGGGAATGACGTGCGCCAACCGTTGAAACCAGAAGTTCGAGACGGAGGTGAGCACGCGGCCTTTGCCGGGAATAGGGTCCGGCAATACAACGTCGAAAGCGGACAACCGGTCGGTGGTGACGATGACCATGTGGCGCTCATCCACGTCGTAGATGTCGCGTACTTTTCCGCGGGCTTTGAAGGCGAGGCTCTTTAGATCGGTCTCGTAAAGGACTTCGGGCGGGTTCATGCTTCCTCTCGGCGTGGCGGGCTTTATGAAAAGCGGGCAATCATGTACTTTCTGCCACTTTGATCGCAAGCATAAAATAAATCAACGGCACAGCCCATGAACTGGTTCGGTAAGGTCATCGGTGGGGCGCTGGGGCTGCTGGTGGGAGGGCCTGCCGGCGCCATCCTGGGGGCTGCCGTGGGGCACCAGTTCGACCGGCGCCACCTGACGGAGGGTGTGCTCGGCCTGCATTTTGGACCGGGTGACCAGCAGAGGGTGCAAACCGCCTTTTACTCCGCCACCTTCGCGGTGATGGGGCATGTGGCCAAAGCCGATGGACGTGTCAGCGAAGCAGAAATCGCCGCGGCACGCACCATCATGAGCCGCATGGACCTGTCCGATGAGATGCGCAAACAGGCGGTAAGCCTGTTCACCGATGGCAAGCGGGCCGATTTTCCGTTGGGCGAGGTGCTCGAGCAGTTTCACAAGGAGTGCCACCGGCGCTACACCCTGATTCGTGTATTTATCGAGATCCAACTGGAGGCCGCCCTGGCCGATGGCGCCTTGCGGGCCGAGGAGGAGCGCTTGCTGCTTGAGATCTGCGATCGTCTCCGGTTTTCCCGCTTCGAGTTTCATGCCATTCGCGCAGCGCTGGAGGCTCAATTGCGGGTGGCTGGCGCTTGGCGGCAGTCCGGTGGTTCGGGCTATCGCCAGCAGCGGGTGCTGCGCCAGGAACCGAGCCTGGCCGACGCCTACGCGGCGCTTGGAATCAAGCCCTCGTCTTCGGCTGCCGAGATCAAGCGCGCCTACCGCCGCATGATCAGCCAGCACCACCCGGACAAGCTGGTGGCCAGCGGCCTTCCCGAGGAAATGGTGAAGCTGGCCAACGAGAAGACGCGGCAGATCCGCCAAGCCTACGAGATTATCTGCAAGCACCGAAAACTGAAAATTTAGTGAATTCAAGGAGACAGCCATGCCCTCATTCGACGTGATATCCGAGGTCAACCTGCACGAGGTCAGCAACGCGGTGGACCAGGCCAATCGCGAGGTGGAGACCCGCTTCGACTTCAAGGGCAGTAACGCCAAATTCGTTCTAAACGATGCGACCATCAGCCTGAGCGCCGAGAGCGAATTCCAGTTGCAGCAGATGCGCGACATTCTGCACAACAAGCTGGCCAAGCGGGGCGTAGACATCGCCAGCCTGAAGACCGAGCCGCCGACTCAGGCGGGCAAGGAAGCGCGGCAGGCCATCAGCCTGGTCCAGGGCATCGACACGCTGCTGGCGAAGAAGATCGTCAAGCTGGTCAAGGACCGCAAGCTCAAGGTGCAGGCGGCGATCCAGGGGGACAAGGTACGCGTGACCGGCAAGAAGCGCGACGATCTGCAGGAATGCATTGCGGCCCTGCGTGCCGAGAAGCTGGAACAGCCCCTGCAGTTCGACAACTTCCGTGATTGAGCCGGGACCGGCCGGGGGCGAGGCGCCGGTCGCGCTGATCACCGGGGCCGGGCGGCGCCTGGGCGCCTGCATGGCGCGCCGCTTCCATGGCGCCGGTTGCAATGTCGTGCTCCACGTTCGAAATTCCGGACCGGAGGCTGCCGCGATGGCTGCCGAGCTGAATGGGCTGAGAGCCTCCTCGGCGCTGGTCTGTCAGGCCGATCTCCTGGACCTTTCCGCTCTCGGAAATGTAGCGAATGAAGCAGCCGGCGCCTGGGGCCGGTTGGATGTATTGGTGAACAATGCCTCCAGTTTTTATCCCACGCCCCTTGAAAATGTGACCGAGGGGCAGTGGGAGGAGCTTATGGGCAGCAACCTCAAAGCGCCTTTCTTTCTGTGCCAGGCGGCTGCGCCTTTTCTTCGTGCGCGGCGTGGTTCGGTGGTCAATCTTATCGACATTCACGCCGAGCGGGGGCTCAAAGGTTATCCCGTGTACAGCATTGCCAAGGCAGGGCTCGCGGCCATGACCCGTTCCCTCGCCAAGGAACTGGCGCCGGACATACGGGTCAATGGCGTTGCGCCGGGCGCGGTGCTGTGGCCGGAACATGACATGGACGTAGCCAAGCAGGCCGAGATCCTGTCGCGGATTCCCTTGCAGCGCACCGGAGAGCCGGAGGATGTGGCGCGGGCGGCACTTTTCCTGGCATTTGAAGCGCCTTATGTCACCGGCCAGATACTGTCCGTGGACGGCGGTCGCAGCCTGTTCAGTTGAATGATGCATTTGCTCCACCGAAAAGGATCACTTCACGCCGCCGCCCATATTGAGGCATCATCGTTCTCAGTATGAGATTCCATTCCTTATTCAGCCCGAAACGACCATGATTCCATTGACTACAGACCTCAACGCCAATTATCAGCGCTTTATCGAGCACATCCAGGAGTCGGGCCAAGTGTGGGGCTTGCAATCGGCCAGCGGCTGGGTGGTGGTGGATTCCGCCGAATTCGAGGACAGCGAGGTCATGCCGTTCTGGTCGGAAGAAGGGCATGCCAAGGCGCATTGCGTCGACGAATGGGCCGAATTTTCCCCGGTCGCCATCGACATCGAGGACTTCGTGTCGGACTGGCTGCCTGGCATGGACGAGGACGGTACCCTGGTGGGACCGAACTGGAATGCCGATCTGGAGGGTCTGGAAATCGAACCCGTGGAGATCGCCCGGCAATTGGGCGCAAACGCCGAGTGATGTCCGGCGCGGCGGCGCTCCAATCGGTCTGGGCCGACGGAGTTCTAGGAATTGAATGACGCAGCATGGACATGCTCAGTCTTCGGGGTGCGCATGCCGCGCATCATCTATGGTACTGCGTGGAAGGAAAACCGCACCGCCGAATTGGTGGAACTCGCGATTTCCATGGGTTTCCGCGGCATCGATACAGCCTGCCAGCCTAAGCATTACGATGAGCCGGGCGTCGGGGAAGGCCTGGCGCGATGCCTGAAGCGCGGGGTGTCCCGGGATTCGCTCTACCTGCAGACCAAGTTCACGCCGCTGGCCGGGCAGGATCCTGCCCGGGTTCCTTACGATCCCGATGCATCGCTGGCGCAGCAGGTGGCTCAATCCTGCGAGGTCTCGCTTCGCAATTTGGGTGCCGAGTACCTGGACGGATTGCTTATGCACTCGCCTTTGCAGCAGCCGGAGGCGACCCTGGAGGCTTGGAGAGCCATGGAAGACTTGTTCCATTCTGGGACTGTGCGGCAGCTTGGCCTGAGCAATTGCTACGATCTGGCCCGTTTCAAGGGGCTATGGGAGGCAGTGAAGGTGAAGCCTGCGGTATTGCAGAACCGCTTTTATGCGGATACCGGTTACGACCGCGCGTTACGCGCGTACTGTGTTGAAAACGGCGTCATCTATCAGAGTTTCTGGACGCTGACTGCGAATCCGAAGCTCCTGGCAGACTCGACAGTGACTGGCTTGGCGGCTCGTTATGGGCGGACCCCGGCACAGATTCTGTTTCGCTGCCTGACACAGATAGGTATCGTTCCCTTGAGCGGCACGACGCGCGAATCGCATATGCGCGAGGATCTGGCTATCTTCGAATTTGAATTGAAGGGGGATGAGCTTGTCGCAGTGACGGCGCTTTTGTAAGCGGCTCGGTTGAGGCAAAAAAGAACCGCCTGGTCTGTCGAAGGTGTCCTCAGTCGGACGCCAACATGTGAAGGTCACGCAGATCGTTTGGTGCAGGAGCTTTGGCTTTGCGCCTTGACACCTACCCTCGATCCGAAATTTCGTGCCAGGGAGTAGCCCGTCATCCGGGATTCTATCCCTACTAGCCTTCGACTGACCAAGCAGTAATGGTGTCTCCTTTGTGTGAATGGGGGGGGTTCACGCTGGAGACGGTCTTAAGATTAGGTGTGAAGAGGGGTCGACAATGTGAATGCCATCACACTTTCGGCGTGCCCATCCGGGGCTGTCCCGCTCTTCGCGATGGCCGTTCTGAAGACGGGCGAGTCTTCTCGGATCAATTGAAGCAGAGTTAAAGGCTGGGACGACAGCATGAATCCGAACACGAGCCAAGAAGAAGCCAAGGGCAATCCGGTCGAGATTTTTCAGAATGCCTGGAATATGTACCGGAAGATCGTGGAGCACGACTACATGTTTCACACTTCGATCTACGGTGATCTCGGCCGCTATCTGGAAGGCTTGCAAGAAGCAGCGCCACTCGCGGTAGTGGAACTGGGATGCGGCGACGCCAGTCAGTCGATGAAGGCATTCAAGCGCTGCAGACTTGCGAGCTACCTGGGCCTGGACCTATCGCAGCCGGCCCTGGAACTGGCGGCCCGGAACCTCGCCAGTCTTCCGTGTCCCGTGCGTCTGGAACTTGCGGACATGCTGGAAGGTCTTTCGCTCGTTGACACGCCGGTCGACGTGATATTTTCAGGGTTTGCCCTGCATCACCTTGCCTTGGAGGACAAGGCCCGCTTTTTTGCATTGACCCGAAATGCCCTGAAACCCGGCGGCGTGTTGCTGCTTACGGATGTCATGCGCGAGCCCGGCCAGAGCCGCGAGGACTATCTCAGCGCCTACCTGGGCTATGCGGAGCAGCATTGGCAGTCGCTGGTCCCGGCGGAATTCACGCTGCTACGCGAGCATGTGGGAAATTTCGATTATCCGGAAACCGCAGAGACCTATGAGCGCATGGCCAGGGAATCCGGTTTTGCGTCGGCCAGGCAACTGAGCCGGCATACTTGGCACCAGACCTGGATTTACCGGGACGGCGATTAGCCTCCCTAGTTCGCCGCAGGTTGCAGCATGCAGCCGTTCAGAAAATGGCGCACGACCTGTCGCACCCAGGCCTCTGTTTCCGCTTCCGTGGGCGGGGTTTCCAGACCCAGTTGCTGGCGGTGGAAGCGCTCGCCACGCACGGCATTGAGAAACTGCCCGGCGAGGAAATGGCTGTCCATCTCCGCCACGAAGCCAAGCCCTTGCTGCAGCGTGAAGAATTCGGCGAGGCGCACCAGGGTGCGTTCCGGTCCGTTGCGGTAGAACTCCGCGGCGAACTCCGGAAAGCGCGCGGCCTCCGCCATGATCTGCGCGCGGAGGGCGGTGCAGGCCGGGCGTGTGATCCGCCCGAGATAGAAGCAGCCAAATTCCACCAGCACCGCCTCAATCGGCCGGTCTAAGCCGGTCTCAAGCGGCAGGCTGGCGACAAATTCGTCGCTGACCCTGCGGACCACCGCCCCGAACAACTCCGACTTGCCCCCGAATTGGTTGTAGATGGTGCGCAGGGACACTTGGGCCGTGCGGGCGATGGTTTCCAGGCTCAGGTTGCCGTAGCCATGTTCCGCAAACAACTGCATGGCCTGGTCCAGCAGTTGATCGCGTCGTACCGTTTCCTCGCCCTTGCGGGGGCGTCCGGATCGTTGTGTCGGGGTGCTCATGCGCCTGGTGCAGCCGCTTAACAAAAAATGAAAGGGTATGTTACCATTTTGGCATTATCCAGGTCATCATCACCCGCAGGAGACGAGAAACATGGCCACACTCATGCGTGCCAGCGCCAATCCAGGGCGGCCATTCGAGTGTCTGCATCTTTTCCTCCTCGCGTTCTGGATCGCGTTGGTGTCCCTGCTCGGAGGCTGCGGCGCGTCCTCCGATTCGCCAGCAGGCGCCCCGCCGCCACCGTTGGTGAAAGTCGCCCAGCCGCTGTACCAGGAAGTCCGGACCTGGGATGACTACCCCGGTCGGATCGAGGCCGTGCAGTCGGTGGATGTTCGGGCCCGGGTGGATGGTTATCTGGAGAAGGTAAACTTCCGCGCTGGCGAGCAAGTGGAGAAGGGTGATCTGTTGTTTCTCATTGACCCGCGGCCCTTCAAGGCCCTGCTCAGCCGCGCCCAGGCGGAGCTGGAGCAGGCCAGGGCCCGCCTGGCGCTGGCCCGTAACAATCTCGCCCGCGCCGAACTGATGTTCAAGTCCAAGGCGATTTCCGAGGAAGAATTCGACGCCCGCAGCAAAGGCCTAGCGGAGGCCGTGGCGGCGGAGCAGTCGGCCGAGGCGGCCGTGTATTCGGCGCGCCTGAATCTCGAGTTCACCGAGGTGCGCGCCCCCATCTCCGGTCGGATCGGGCGCGAGCTGATCACCGCCGGCAATCTGGTCAAAGGGGGTGGCGCCGACGCCACCCTGCTGACCTTCATCGTGTCCACCGACCCGGTGTATGTCTACGTGGACGTGGACGAGCGCTCCGCGCTGAAATACCGCCGGCTGGCGGGGACCGAGTGCCAAGCTCAGGCGGAAAAGGGAGTGGGTGCATGCATGCTGGCCGACATGGCCCTGGCAGACGAGAGCGGTTATCCCCATCACGGCCGCATCGAATACGAGTCGCCGCGCTTGAACGCCTCGACCGGCACCTTGACCCTGCGCGCGGTGTTTTCCAATCCCGACGGATTGCTGAGTCCCGGCTTCTTTGCCCACTTGCGGGTCCCCGGCAGCGCGCTGTTCCAGGCCGTGCTGCTGCCCGACCGCGCGGTTGCTACCGACCTGGCGCAGAAGTTCGTCTGGGTGATGGGGACCGATGGCAAGGTCGAGCGGCGCAAAGTGACGTTGGGTGCGCTGGTGGACGGGTATCGTGTGATTGCCGAAGGCTTGAAGCCGGGCGAATGGGTGGTGGTGGAAGGCATCCAGAAACTCAAGCCCGGCGCCGCGGTCAAGCCGGAAAAGACCACCCTGCCTCAAGCCGGCTCCGGACAGGCCAAGTAGCATGGGCCGATTCACGCATTTCTTCATCGACCGTCCGATCTTCGCCTCGGTACTGTCCATCCTCATCCTGGTGGTGGGGGGACTGGCCCTGATCGCCCTGCCCATCGCCCAGTATCCCGAGATCGCTCCGCCCAATGTGGTGGTCAGCGCCACCTACCCAGGCGCCAACGCCAAGGTGGTCATGGATACCGTCGCCACTCCCATCGAGCAGGAGGTGAACGGGGTCGAGGACATGCTCTACCTGTCCTCCCAGTCCACCAACGAGGGTTCGATGGTGCTGACCGTCACCTTCAAGCCGGGTACCAACATCGACAAGGCCCAGGTATTGGTGCAGAACCGGGTGGCGCTGGCCGAACCCAAATTGCCCGAGGAAGTCCGGCGCCTTGGTATCAATGTCAAGAAGCGCAGCCCGGACCTCAGCCTGGTGGTTAATCTGATATCCCCGGATCGCCGCTATGACAGCACCTATCTGAGCAATTACGCCCTGCTGCAGATCAAGGACACCCTGGCGCGACTGCCAGGCGTGGGGGATATCATCGTGTTCGGCGCGCGCGACTACAGCATGCGCGTCTGGCTGGACCCGGAGCAGGTGGCCGCCCGCAACATGACCGCGTCCGACGTGGTGCGCGCCCTCAGGGAGCAGAACGTGCAGGTGGCGGCTGGCGTGGTGGGGCAGCCGCCAACGCCCGGAGGCGTGGAGTTTCAGTATACGGTCACGACCCAGGGCCGCTTGATGGAGGCGGAGCAGTTCGGGGACATCGTCATCAAGACCGGAACCGATGGCGCCGTCACGCGACTGAAGGACGTGGCGCGCATCGAACTGGGCGCCAAAGACTATGCCAGTTCCCTGCGTCTCGATGGCCAGCCCACGGTGGGCCTTGCGATTTTCCAGTTGCCCGGCTCCAATGCGCTGGACACCAAGGAAGGGGTGGTAAAGGCCATGAAAAACCTGAAGACCCGCTTCCCGGAGGGACTGGAGTACGACATCGTCTACGACACCGTGGTGTTCATCAAGCAGTCCATCGAGGCGGTGGTGAAAACCCTGTTCGAGGCCCTGCTGCTGGTGGTGCTGGTGGTCGTGGTGTTCCTGCAGAACTGGCGCGCCAGCATCATTCCATTGGTGGCGGTGCCGGTTTCACTGATCGGCACCTTCGCCGTGATGGCGTCCCTGGGTATGTCCCTCAATACCTTGTCCCTGTTTGGCCTGGTGCTGGCCATCGGCATCGTGGTGGACGACGCCATCGTGGTGGTGGAAAACGTCGAACGCCACATCGCCATGGGCGAGGAGGTGCGCCTCGCCACCCGCCGCGCGATGGACGAAGTGGTGGGGCCGGTGATCGCCACCACCCTGGTGCTGGTGGCGGTGTTCGTGCCCACGGCCTTCATCACCGGCGTCTCCGGCGCCTTCTACAAGCAGTTCGCCCTCACCATCGCCGTTTCCACGGTAATTTCCAGCTTCAACTCCCTGACCCTCAGTCCCGCTTTGTGCGCTCTGCTGCTGGAGCGGGCCCATCACAATCCGGACTGGTTGACGAGGGTGCTGAACCGGAGTCTTGGCTGGTTTTTCGGCGCCTTCAACCGGGCCTTTGCCGCCTTCGGCGAGGGCTACGCGCGGATGGTGGGGCGCGTCACGCGCATGGCGGTGCTGGTGCTGGTGCTCTACGCGGGGCTGAACGGATTGAATTTCCTGGCCTTCGAGAAAGTGCCCACGGGCTTCATTCCGCAGCAGGACCAGGGCTATCTGATCCTGTACGGGCAGCTACCGGATGCCGCCTCGGTGGACCGCACCAGCGCCGTGGTGGACCAGGCCACCAAGATCATCCTGGACACGCCGGGTGTCAGGCACGTCAACGCCTACGCCGGCTATTCCATCCTGACCGGCGCCAGCCAGTCCAATGTCGCCACCATGTTCGCACGCCTGGCCCCCTTCGAGGACCGCGCAGGCCGCCCGGAACTGTATGCCGATGCCATCATCGCCAACCTGCAGAAGCGGCTGTCCCAGGTGGAGGATGCCCGCATCTCGGTGTTCGCACCGCCACCGGTGCGCGGCATGAGCGCGGTGGGCGGGTTCAAGCTGCAGGTTCAGGATCGCAGCAATGCCGGCGTGGACGCGCTGCAGCAGGCGGCGGCGGACCTCATCGCCAAGGGCAACCAGGCCGCCGGGCTGAGCGGACTGTTTACGACATTCAGGTCAGGCGTCCCGCAGATCTTCCTGGATGTGGACCGCACGCGCGCCAAGGCCATGGACGTGCCCCTGAGCGAGGTATTCGACACCTTGCAGGTGTATCTGGGCTCGCTTTACATCAATGATTTCAACCGGTTTGGCCGCACCTATCAGGTGCAGGCGCAGGCCGATGCGAAATTCCGTATGCATCCCGAGGACATTGCGAAGCTGAAGACGCGCAACCAGGCGGGGGAGATGGTGCCCCTGGGTTCGCTCATGGATGTGCGCGAGATCACGGGGCCGGACAAGATGACCCGCTACAACATGTACCCGGCGGCGGAGATCAATGGCGCGCCGCTGCCAGGCGTCAGCTCGGGCCAGGCGATCGCCATCATGGACCGGCTGGCCAGGGAGGAATTGCCGCCCGGGTTCGGGTTCGAATGGACCGAGATCAGTCTGCAGCAGGTTTTGGCGGGGAATGTGGCATTCCTGGTGTTCCCCCTGAGCGTGCTGTTCGTGTTCCTCGCCCTGGCGGCGCAGTACGAGAGCTGGTCCTTGCCCTTCGCGGTGATCCTGATCGTGCCCATGTGTCTTCTCGCCTCCATGACCGGTATCTGGCTGCGCGGGATGGACAACAACATCTTCACCCAGGTGGGCTTCATCGTCCTGGTGGGGCTGGCGTCGAAGAACGCGATCCTGATCGTGGAGTTCGCCAAGCGCCGGCGGGAGGAGGGCCTGGATCGCTTCGCGGCGGCGGCGGAAGCGGCCCGCGTGCGCCTGCGCCCGATCCTGATGACCTCGTTCGCCTTCATCATGGGCGTGTTTCCGCTAGTGATCGCCCAGGGCGCCGGGGCGGAGTCGCGGCAGATTCTCGGCACCGCCGTGTTCAGCGGCATGCTCGGCGTCACCTTGTTTGGGTTGCTGTTGACGCCGGTGTTCTATGTGGTGATCCAGGCCTGGGTGGATCGTCGTGAGGCGCGTCGCGCCAGCCATTCGCCGTCTAGTGCGGCCGGGCCGGGAGGCACGGCATGAGCGTAGGTCGCATCGTTCTAGTGGGTGTGGCCGCGTGCCTGCTGTCCGCCTGTGCCGTCGGGCCGGATTATCAGACACCTCAGGTGCAGACCGGCGGCGAACAGTTCGCCAACGCCGGGCATCCGGAGTTTGTGAATAAAGAGGTGGACCTGCTCTGGTGGCGGCAGTTTCGCGACCCCACGCTGGACCGCCTCATCGATGAAACCCTGCGGGCCAATTGGGATCTGAAAGGGGCCGAAGCGAACCTGCGCGAGGCGCGCGCGCTGTACCTTCAATCCGGGCTCGATCTCCTCCCCACCGTGGTCGGGCGCGCCAGCTACAACGAGCAGAAGCGCAGCGTGGCGGCGCTCAATAATCGAAGCTTCGTTCCCCGCGAACTCAAGCTCTACAGCACCGGCTTCGATGCCTTCTGGGAGATCGATTTCTTCGGGCGGGTGCGCCGCAATGTCGAATCGAGCGAAGCCGAGGTGGAAGTTCAGGTTGCCGGCTACCGCGACCTGATGGTCAGCCTGATCGCCGAGGTGGCGCGTAACTACTTCGCCTTGCGGGGCCTTCAGAACCAGTTGGCGGTATCGCAGAAAAACGCCGAAAACCAGGCGGAGACCCTCAAGATCACGGAAATCAGGCTGCAGGCGGGCCGCGGCACCGAACTGGACACGTCAAGGGCCAAGGCGCAGATGGATAGCACGAAGGCGTTGTTGCCCCGGCTTAGGGTCGCCATCCATCAGGCCATACACCGTTTGGGTGTGCTCACCGGCAAACCGCCCGGCACCTATCTGGCCGAACTCCTGACGTCGGCGCCCCTGGCGGACGTGCCGGCCGTGGTGTGCATCGGCAGCCCCGCCGAACTCCTGCGCCGCCGTCCCGACATCCGCGTGGCGGAACGGGAACTGGCCAGCGCCACGGCCCAGATCGGCGTGGCCACCGCCGACCTGTTCCCGCGCGTCACCTTCGTGGGGACCATCGCTCTGGAGGGCCGGACCTTGTCGGCGGTGGGCGGGGGCGGCTCCGACGCCTATTCCGCGGGTCCCAGGATCACCTGGGCCGCGTTCGACCTGGGGCGGGTCTATGCGCGCATCAAGGCCGCCGATGCCAGCGCGGAAGCCAGCCTGGCCCGTTATCAGCAGACGGTGCTGAACGCCCTGGAGGAAACCGAGAATGCCCTGGTCGGTTACAACGAGCAAAGAGCGGAGCGCGACCTGCTCGCCCAGGCCGCGGAGGCCAGCCAGCGGGCGAGCGAGCTGGCGCATCTGCGCTTTCGCGACGGCGCCAGCGATTTCCTGACCGTCCTCGACGCGGAACTGCGCCTGCTGCAGGACCAGGAGCGGTTGGCCCTGAGCCAGACCCAGACGGCGACGGCCCTGGTGGCCTTGTACAAGGCCCTGGGCGGAGGCTGGGAGAACCGCGCCATACCCCAGGGCCTTTGAAGGGTCGCGGTTACCCCCCGATCACGTCAAGGTCCGGAGGCGCAAGGCGGTGATAGCGACGGTGTTCGAGGATGCTGGCGCGCTGGGCGCGGGGCCATACGCGGCGGAGTTCCGGTTTTACGAGGAACTCAACGACTTCCTCAAACCGCTCCAGCGTAAGCGGGCCTTGCGTTACTGTTTCAGCGGCCATCCCGGCATCAAGGATCCCATCGAAGCGTTCGGCGTCCCGCACACCGAGGTGGAACTCATCGTCGTCAACGGCGAGTCGGTGGGGTTCGACTACCGGCTCCAACCCGGTGACCGGGTCGCGGTCTACCCCATGTTCGAAAGCTTCGATGTCAGCCCATTGCTGCGCTTGCGGGACGCGCCCCTGCGCCGCAGCGCCTTCGTGCTGGACGTGAACCTGGGAAAGCTGGCGCGGCGCTTGCGCATGCTCGGTTTCGACGCGCTTTACGACAATGCCTATCACGACAGCCAGGTGGCCGATATCGCCGCGCGCGAGCATCGCATCGTGCTGACCCGGGACCGCCGGCTGCTGTTCGCCAGACGCATCACCCACGGCTATTGGGTGAGGGCTGTGGATCCCGATCGGCAGGTGGCGGAAGTGCTGGAGCGTTTCGATCTGCACGGCAGCATTCGCCCCTTCGCCCGCTGCATGGCCTGCAACGGCGTAGTCGAGCCGGTGGACAAGGCGGCGGTGTGGGACCGGCTGGAGCCCAAGACGCGGCTTTACTACGACAGATTCTACCGATGCGCGGGCTGCGGGCGGGTCTACTGGGCCGGTACCCATGTGGACGACATGCGGCAGCGGTATCTCAGGCCGCGAGGCTAATCGCGGGCCTGCAGCATGGCGCCTGGGAACTCCAGACGCGCCCGCGTGCCCCGCCCCAGGCTGCTGGACAACTGCAGGTGCCAGCCGAACCGGCTGCATAGGCGGCTGACGATGGCCAGCCCGACCCCGTGACCCTCGCCGTCCTCCGTGCCCCGGTAGTAGGCCTGAAAGACCTTGTCCATCTGATCTTCGGCGATTCCGGAACCCGTGTCCTCGATACACAGGGCGTTCTGCTCGATGCCGATGCGGACCTCGCCTTTGCCGGTGTAGGCGTAGGCGTTGCGAATGAGGTTGCCGATGACGATGGAAAGGACCTTGTGGGACACGTTCAGGTGTAGCGTGGCGTCTTGGTGCAGCACCGCCTTCACGGACTTGCCTTGCAGCAGCGAGGCTGCGCGCTCCATTTCCTCCCGCACCACCGCGTTGACGCAGACCGCCTCGTCCTGCGGCCCCTGGGCTTCCTCCCGGGATAAGAGCAGGAAGGCGCTGGTGAGCTCCTCCATGTCTATGGCCGCGCGCTTGATGCGCGCCAGGTGTGCCCGCTGGCTTTCCCCGAACGCGCCGTCCTGCATCAAGACGTCGGCCGCCATGCGGATGACGGTGATGGGGCTGCGCAATTCATGGCTCACATCCCGCGTGAAAGTCCGCTCGCGCTCGATGAACTGCAGGATGCGCGCGGACAGGCGCGAAAGGGCTTGCGACAGGGCGCGCACCTCCTCGTCGTCGCCGGCGGGAATCTGTTCCAGCGCTTGCAGGCTTCGGTCCGGGGATTCGCGCTGAATATGATCCACCTGGCGTGCCAGGGCCAGGATCGGCGACACCGCCTTGCGCGAAAGGCGGTAGCCCAGCAGGGCCGCCACATAGAGTCCTGTCAGGCCGGCGGCCATGGGTATCATGCCGAAGAACAGGGCCAGTTCCTCCACCCGCTTGCCGTCGAAGACCAGGTACAGCCGGGCCTCGCCCTGGCGGGTCAGCTGCGCGACGGCGAAGCCGTGTTCACGCGGCAGGTGATGAAATCCATCCGCGAGCCCCGCGATTTCCGGCGGAATCTGTGCGGACGATTGGCGCGGACTCAGATAGGCCTTCAGGTTGTTGGTGTCGGGCAGCGAGCAATCCGGGTCCAGACGGTAGCGTTGCCAGAAGTAGTCCGATTCATCCTGCAGGGCGCGCTGGATGAGGATGCCGCCCAGGACAAAGCGGGCGGTGGCGATGCTCAGCAGCACCGCGATGCTGATGAACAGGATCTGCAGCAGGAAGACCCGTTCCAGCTTACGGCTGATTCTCTGTTTGTTCGGCATGGGGCTTGATGAGGCGGTAGCCCAGGCTTTGCACGGTGCAGATCATGGGCTCGCGGAAGGGTTTGTCCACCGCCTTGCGCAGGTTGTAGAGGTGGCTGCGCAAAGTGTCGCTGTCAGGCAGCTCATCGCCCCAGATTTCCCGCTCGATCTCCCGCCGGGTGACCAGGTTGGGCGACGCCCGCATGAGCAGTTTCAGAATCTTCTTGCCCGTGGGTGAAATCTCCAGCCTTTCCCCTGCCCGGTGCACCTCCTGGGTTCCCAGATCCAGGCTGAGATCGCCCACCCGCAGCACCTCCGGTGTCAACTCTGCCCGATGCCGCCGGATCAGCGAGCGCACCCGGGCCTCCAGTTCCAGCAGGTCGAAGGGCTTCACCAAATAATCGTCGGCGCCGGCTTCGAGTCCGGCCACCTTGTCCTGCAGGGTATCGCGGGCGGTCAGCATGAGTATTGGCGTCGTCAGCCTGGCTTCCCGCCGCAGTTTCTCGCACACGCTCAAGCCATCCATGCCGGGCAGGCGCAGGTCGAGAATGATCACGTCATAGGTGTTGCTCACCGCCAGGTGCAGGCCAGTGATGGCATCGGCGGCGTGGTCCAGTGTGTAGCCGCGTTTTTCGAAGTACTCGAAGATCAGGGCCGCGATGTCCCGGTGGTCTTCCACCAGCAGCAGGGAGTGGGGCGAGGGGACTTGCGACATGGCGGCAGGGTCAATGGGGTGGGCCTGACGGAGATCCGAACACCGGAGCTTACGCTTTCACGCTTTCTTCACATCGGGTTTACGCGGCATTCACCGGCGTTCTCTTAATCTTCAACCCACCTGAGCACAAGCCAGGCGGCCGACGCGGCGAGGCAGAACTTGGAACGTCCTGGCGCGATCCGACCGAATGATGAAACCAGAACTGACTGATGCTTGCAACTTGAGAGGAGAGATCATCATGAACGCTACAAAGATTTCCCGCAGTCTA
This sequence comes from Methyloterricola oryzae, assembly GCF_000934725.1. Classification (NCBI taxonomy): domain Bacteria; kingdom Pseudomonadati; phylum Pseudomonadota; class Gammaproteobacteria; order Methylococcales; family Methylococcaceae; genus Methyloterricola; species Methyloterricola oryzae. The sequence continues at coordinate 158,925 of NZ_JYNS01000006.1, read as the reverse complement.
CACGCCTGCATTTTGGCAGCCGTCGCAGCGACGCTGGCCGTTCCGGCCGAAGCCCATGAAACCTCGGCTGGGGGTTCCGCCTACAATGCCTGCCGAAGGACCAAGCTGACGAACTTCGATGGCACCATCGTGGAAGCCGCCATTGCCACGCCCGCCTTGAGCACTCTCAAGGACCTGGTGATCGCCGCCAACCTGGTGGATGCCTTGAACGGTCCGGGCCCCTTCACCGTGTACGCGCCAACCAATGACGCCTTCGCCAAGATACCAGCGCCGGTGCTGTCGGCCCTGGGTAGCGACACGGCCGTGCTGACGGAGGTGCTGACCTATCATGTCGTCGCTTCCCGCAACGCCGATCCGCGCCGCCCGCTCAGTCCCAGGGAAGTGACCACGCTGCAGGGGCAGTCGGTTTTCCTGGAGTACGACAAGGGGCCGCAGGTCAATCAATCCACGGCGGCTTGCGAGGGGGTACGCACCAGCAATGGCATCGTCTGGATCATCGACAGCGTTCTGCTGCCGCAGTTCAAGTGAGGGAGGGTGTTTCCTTCGGTTCAGGCCACCAGGCTGTGATAGCCCTCTTCCCGCAGCACCCGTCGCACGGCGGGCCGGGATAGCATGAGGCGGAAGTGGGACTGGCAGTTGGGCGGCAGCTCGATCCCGAGCTTGTCCGCCCAGAACTCCACGTAGAACAGGGCGGCGTCGGCGATGGAGAATGCGCCCGTCAGGTAGGAGCCTCCCGCCAGCACGGAATCGAGGATGGCGAAGCCCTTCGCCACGATTTGCCGGCCCTGTTCCTTGATGGCTTCGTGATCCTCAGGCCGGAGCGCGAATTTGTCCGTCGCGAAGATGCGGGCGAAGCCTTGTCCATGTAGGGTCTGCACCACGTAATCCATGGTTTCCAGCACCAAAGTCTCCCCCACGGCATCTTCAGGCAGTAGCCTGGCCTTGGGGTAGCTGCGCGCCAGCCACCAGGCGATGGCCTGGAATTCCGTCAAGGGTCTGCCATCGTCCAGCACCAGGGTCGGTATGGTGGATTTCGGGTTGATCGCCAGATAGTCCGGCTTGAGATGGTCCCCGGCCGGCAGGTTGACGATGTAGACCTCGAAAGCCAGATCCAATTCTTCCAGCAGGATATGGATGCCGGTGGTGCAGGACCCCGGCGCCATGTAGAACTTCATGGCCATCGGATCAGGCCGGGGTCACCTTGAGGATGATGTCCACGTCCCGGCTCAGCCAGCCGATGGTCAGGGCCTTGAAGGCCGCTTCCTCGGCCTCGTCCCAGATGACGCAGAGCAGTGCTTCTTCGCGGGTCAGGAGTTCGTCGCCTTCCATCTTGGCGATGGCGGCGGCGCAGGCCAGCGGGTCCACCTCGTTGCGCTCGAACACCTCCTTGGCCTGGGTGATGGCGAAGGCGATGTCCTTTTCCGTGGCGAGATGGGCGTGCGCGCCCTCGAAGCTGTAAACGACGGCGGGAGTCTCGGGTTTGCTCATAACGGCTGACATGCTGTCTCCTTAGGGTTCGTATGACTCGTGGCGGGGCCTAAAGCGGCACCCCGAAGAAATCTTCCTCGTTGCCGCCCCAGGCCAGGTGCAGGGCCAGGGCCGACTGCCAGCGCGCGGCCTCGGTCTCGTCGGCGTCGCGGTGGGTGATGGTGGCGTCCGGCACGCCCCCGCTGAGATATTTGCCGCCGTTGCGAAGGAAGCGGCTCAATGCCTTGCGGTCGTTGGGTCGCACGGCGACCTTGGGGATGTCGTTCACCAGGATGGTGGTGATGTGCATGACTTCCTCCCGGATGGATTGCTCAAGCGATGGTGATGATCAGGGGTTCCAGGCCGGCCACCGAGGCCTCCAGCACATCGCCGGATTTCACCGGTCCGGCGTTGCCTGGTGTGCCGGTGTAGATGAGGTCGCCCGGAAACAGCTCCATGCGCGTGGACAGGTAATGCACCGTCTCGGGTATCTTCCACAGCATGTCGGACACATTGCCGCTCTGCCGCACTTCGCCGTTCACCTTCAGTTCGATCAGCCCGGAAGCGATGTTGCCGGCGTAGAACTCCGGGGTGATGGCGGTGCAGGCGGCGGAATGGTCGAAAGCCTTGGCCTTTTCCCATGGCAGGCCCTTTTCCAGGGCCGCATCCAGGGCATCGCGCAGGGTCATGTCCAGGCCGACGGCGTAGCCGAAGACGTAGTCGTAGTCCACCCGGTCGGCGGGGATGTTGCGGCCGCCCTTGTGCAGGGCCACCACCATTTCCACTTCCGGGACCAGCGCCTCGGTGCCGGGCGGATAGGGCAGAGTGGAGTTGTTTTGCACGATGGCGCCGGGCGGTTTCATGAAGAACACCGGTTCGGTGCCTTTCTCGGCCGCGCCGTCAGGCCCCGGGTAGTTGCGGCCGATGCAGAAGATGCGGCGCACCGGAAACGGCCGGCTGGACATGGCTTCCAGGCTGACGATGGGAGCAGGTGCAAAAGCGAAATTCATGGGGTTCGGGGTCATGGGTCGTGATGGTCTGGGTGCTCACACCAGGCGTTCGCCGTCGCGGTAGCCCGCGTCCGGATCGAATTCCAGGTAGTGGATATTGAAATGCTCTTCCATGCGCTCGGCTGCTGGAATCGACCCGGATCTTTCGGGAAAGCGGGCCAGCAAATCGTCCCGGTGACGGGTCCAGGCGCCCAGGAGGGCGGCACGCGCCTGCTCGCGGCTGCGTCCGGCTCCCCGGAACATGAAATGGTGGGTGTTCATCTCCGCCACCACGAAACTCTGCGACACCCTGTGCTCTCCTCAGTGAAGGCCCGGCCCGCCGATGTCCATGCCGCGGAACATGGAGCAGCGCTTGAATACATCCACCGTGGGCGAGGTCTGCTTGTGGGAGCAGTACTTGGCCACCAGCTTGGCCAGGCCTTTGATGTCGCGGCCCGTGGCGTCCGGAAACAGTTCCACCAGTTGGTCGATGAGGCCGGAACTGACCGAAAGATCGAACTGCTCGGTCATCACCGACCAGATCTTGTGCCGCGCCTCGGCGTCCGGCGGGTTGAACTTGATCAGGGCGATACAGCGCGAGACGATGGCCTCGTCGATATCGTCCACCCGGTTGGTTGTTAGGAACAGCAGGCCATTGAAGTATTCCAGCACCCGCAGGAAGACGCCCACCACGGCGTTGGCGGTCATGTTGTCGTCGCGGCGCTTGATGTAGACGTCGGCCTCGTCGATGAGCATCACCGCGCCCCAGCGCTGCGCCCGGGTCAACACGTCCTTGAGAGCGGATTCCATGGCTGCCACGTTCAGGCCGAGCTGGCCGGAATGCACCCGGTACAAGGGGCGCTGGATGATCTCCGAATAAACCTCGGCGGTCAGGGTCTTGCCCACGCCGGGCGGACCCGCGCACAGCACCGTGGTGCCGCCTGACTTACCGGCCACGATGTCGTCCATGAGTACGTCCATCTCGGCGGTGAGGATGTCGATGAGGTCGGTCTGTTCCTCCGGCAGCACCAGTTTCTGCTTCAGCGCCGGCTTGTATTCATAGGGCTCGATATCCTCCACATGCACCCAGATGTAATGGTGCAGGTCCAGGTGGAACATCAGGATGAAAGCATGCACCGGCAGTTGCGTGAACAGGTCCTTGGCCAGGGCTTCCTGGGTCTCCAGCACCTCGTCCTCGGCTTCGTAGTGATTGCTCTTGGCCGCCTTGCGCAGATAAGGCCCCAGGATATCGCCGGGCGCATCCAGGGTCAGGGCGCGGCTGGTGAGTATGCTCTCGTCATTTACCAGGCGGGCGCTGCCGCCGCTGGAGGAGAGAACGACCACATCCTTGCGCGCCCAGTCCGTATTGCGGTGGGTCGATGCGGGATCCTCCGCGTAGAAGCCGATGCCCTGGCCCGAGAATTGTCCGCCGTAGCGGGCGCGCCAATCGAAATATTTCTCCACCGTCGCGTCGTAGGCGGCGATCAGTTGCGGGGTTTCCTTCAGGAAGCCCTTGGCGGCGAAAATCTCGCCGACGGTTTTATCGACGATGTCGCTGGAACTGATGCGCAGGGTCAAGGTGGCGATGGTGGCCTTGGCGTTGGCCTTGAGTTCCAGGAAGACCTTGCCGGTCTCGTCGTTGGACGCCGGGGTGTAGTCCAGCCGCGTGAGTACGTAGGGGAGAGGGCGGCCAGTGACCTGGGCGCTGAACAGCCAGCCACGCAAGGCATCCTTGGCCAGGTAGCGGGCGATGGCGGGCACCAGCATTTCCAGTTCGTCCGCCTGAAAACGGGTGCCGTCGTCGTTCAGGGCCTGCTGCAGGGTTGCCAGGTGGGCGGCGCGGGCGCGCATCTCCGGGCCCCCTTCCTCGTAGAGATTGCGCAGGAAGACGACCTCGGCATTGGCCAGTTGGGTGAAAGCCACTTCGGCCTTGTTGCCGAAGCGCAATTGGTCCTTGAGCGGGGCGAGTCCGGGGAACTCTTCCACCATCGCTTCCACGTACTGCCGTTCGATCTGGAGCTTCATCGCCTGCTCGCTTTCATGTTTCGGTTGAATCGTTGGCGGGTTCGAGGGCCACGTAGCATTCGAATTCCGCCTTGGTAAGTTCCTCGGTTCCCTCCTGACCCTGCCACTGAATGCCGACGCTGAAGCCACTGGCGCAGCGTCCACCTCGCCTTACGCGGATCACGCGTCCCGCGGCGCCCGCGGGCACTTCGCTGCGCCTGAGGCTGGCGCGGACTTTCTTGCCCAGCAGGCTCAAGGCCTCCTTGGCGCTGAAGGTGCGCGAATCAAGCATCGCCCCGGGTCGCGAAGTTGCTATCCGTACCCACCGCTTGCCTGGCCAAAAGTGCGTCCCGGGCGTTCAGCGGGTGCGGGGTCGTTCGGACGGTTTGTAATTGCTGAAATGGCCTTCCTTCGCCGCCTGCGCCCTGGCTTTTGCCACGATGCCGGGGGTTTGCGCCGGTGGTGCCGGTTTCGATACCAGCTTTTCCAGATTCGTCCCGCCGCATTCGGAGCACACGGGGGTGTCGGAAATCTTGATCAGCAGTTCGAAGGTCTTGTCGCAGTCTTTGCAGTGAAAATCGTAAAGTGGCATCGCTATACCTTGTTTGCGGTTGGTCTGTGCCTGAGGGGGGCTGACCTGCCTGAGTGGCGCGCCTTTTAGTCTCGATGGCGCCGGGTACGCTCCTGGATCCTGAGTTCCAGAGGCCTCAGTCCATCCCTTCGGCGGTAGCTACCCGGGCTGGGCGACTCGTCCCAGTGGAACCGGTAGCTCACACTGCGGTCCTGGTTGGCCGGATGCGGCCCCAGGGCAAGACGGCGCATGGCTTTCAAAAGGCGGCTGATGGTCGTGGTCAGTTTCATCGTGGTGTCCCCGTGAAGGTTTGACAAGCCTGGCCCTGGCGGGAGGAGCATCCGGTTCTCCGGATGCCCGCGCGTGCCCTCGAAGATCAAAAAGCAGCTACCGTGCCACTCGCTCTCTGGTCCTTGTGTCGGCGCATGGTTGCGATCAACATATTGATCTTTAAAGTCTATTTTCGTTTCTTAAGCCTGGTCTTCGAGGAATTGATGATTCCTAGGCGTGCACGAAAACCGCTGACTTGTCGCATTTCTTACATGCTTGGGCAGACTGCCCCAGATTGGTGAAGGATCTCTAGTCGGAAGCTGCGTAGCAGGTCCTTTGGACGGGGCACGGCGCCAGTAGCGGGCGCCGCCTAAGATGCTTTTGCGAGTGTGGATGGCGTTGTGGGTCTCAGCCGACGGTCGCCGGCCGTTCCCGGGCCCACTCGGCGGGCGTGTAGACCTTCATGCTGATGGCGTGCAGGGCGCCCGTGGAAAGGGGCTCGCTGACCGTGGACAGGACTTTCTGCTGGCGCTTGACGGGGGAGAGGCCATCGAAGGCATCACTGACCACCACGATGGAAAAGCTGCAGCCCTCGCCTTCGACGGTCAGGTCGCAGCCGGGCAGGCCGGCCTCGATCATTTGGCGGACTTCGGCGATTTCCATGGGTTTACTCTGCCGCCGGGGTGGCTGCCGCCACCGCGGTGTCCAGCATGGGCTTCAATTCACCCTTGCGGTGGATTTCGTCGACGATGTCGCTGCCGCCCACCAGTTCGCCCCCCACGAAGAGCTGCGGGAACGTCGGCCACTGCGAAACGCTCGGGAGCTTTTCGCGGATCTGGGGCGCGGCCAGGATGTTCACATAGGCGAAGGGTACGCCGGTGGACTGCAGGCAGGCCACGGCCTTCGCGGAAAAGCCGCATTGCGGCATGTCGGGCACGCCTTTCATGTACAGCAGTACGGGATGGTTGGCGATCTGGTCGCGAATGGTGTCTTCGATGCTGCTCATGGTGGGACTCCCCTGCTAAAACGGGGCCGGAGTTGTCCGGCCCCGCAATTTCGAAAAATTGAAATGCTGTACCGGTCTTGGACTCACAGGCCGGAGGAAAAGCCCAGCACTTCGACCGTAATATCCTCTTCACCGGTCACAGTGGCGTGGCTGGCCAAGCGGGACTTGGAGCCTACGCCCACCATGGTGTCCAGTTTGGCGTTCTCTTCAGCCGCGATCTTGGAAACACTCTTGCGCCCGGTCTGTACGAAAATGTGGTCGCTGCCTTTTCCATTGTTCTCGATTTCTACTCCAGCCGCCTGGATGAGTTCCAGCAGGCTTTTTCCCACTTCCGCGTTGATGGACTTGCCGGATGGGAGGATGGTTAAGGTCGACATAGTTAGCTTACTCCTGGTGGTTTCTAGGTTTAAGTTCGGGGCTCGTGGCCGGCTTGACGGCCGGTTCCGGTACGATGCCCCGTGTTCTATAAAGAACTCATACCCCGGCAGCGAACGCTCCGATGACGGAGCCGCCGACGCTGTCGGATTTGTCCAGTTCGTTCAATTTGCCCAACAGTTCCTCGCATTCAGCCTTGTCGCCCTGGCGCAGCCTGATGAAGGATAAGGCCTTGAGGGAGAACAGGTAGAAATGCGCCGGCCCGTCGTGATGGGTCCAGTTGGTGGTTTCCGGGCGCAGGTCGCGGAAATCCGGCGAAAAGCCGCCGAGCCGGGCGGCGGTTTCCAGGGCCTGGCGTACCGCCCGCTCCGCGTCCTGCAGGCGTCCCTTGTAGAAATAGAACTTGTACATGGAGAAATACACCGGCAGGGCGTCCGGGTCCTCCCGGTGCGCCTGCATCAGCAGGGACTCGGCCCGCTCCGTGTCGCCGTATAGGCTCATGGCCTCATCCAGCAAGGCGCTGGTCTTGGGCGGCAACTCGCCGGCGTAGAAGGCGCGGGTGGATTCCATGGCGGACCTGCTTAGCTCCACACCGCGGCCGGCGCCAGCAGGCTTTCCACCGGCTCACCGCCCTTGAGGTGCTGCTCGATGATCACCGGCACGTCCTCCGGCTTCACCTTGGTGTACATCACGCCTTCGGGGTAGACCAGCACCGTGGGCCCGAAATCGCAGGTGCCCAGGCACCCGCTCCCCGTCAGGGCAAACTGGCCGTAAAGCTGTCCCTGGTCGAACTGCTGCATGAAGGTCTGGAACACCGCCGTGCTGCCCTGCTGGCCGCAGGAACCGCGGGGATGGCCCGGCGGGCGGCTTTGGGTGCAGACGAACACGTGCTTGCTGGGTTTTGGCATCGATAACTCCTGGGTCTATCGGTTGAATTTGGTTTGCTTATCGGCTCCCGCCGCTTCGGTTCCTGGCTTCAGGCCTTCTGTCCCCGGGTGGAGAGGCTGATCTTCATGCTGTCCAGTGAAATGCTCTTGCTGCTTTGATCCTGGAAGACCTTGAAGACTTTCTCGTCGGCGGCGGTGGACTTGACGAAGTCGTCATGGGCCTGGGTCAGATACTGACGGCAGGTCTCGAAGGCGCTGGTTTCATCGGCGTCCTCCGGGATCGGATTGCGCGACAAATACTGGTTGAAGCGCTTGAGGATATGCAGGCGATTCACGTGGACGACGCTGGGCTCGTACTCGATCTTGAAGAAGTCGAGGAATTCCTCGGCGGCGGAGAAGCTCTGAATGCGTTGCAGGATTGGATTCATAGCGCGTGCCTATGCGTGGGGAAAGGGGGGGATTCAGCCGAACAGGCCGGGTCGGTCCTGGGTGGCCGCATCGCTGTAAAACAGCCGCAGCTCCTGGTCGCTGGGCGGGCGCTTGTTCTGGCTGGCGTGGCGCCGGATGCGTGTCAGCACGCGGGCGGCGTCCGCTTCGCTGATTTCGATGCCCAAGGCCTTGAAGCTGCGCACCACCGCGTGGGAACCGGAGTGCTTGCCCAGCACCAGCCGGTGCTCGCGGCCCAGTTGTTGCGGGTCCACGCCCTGGTAGTTGAGGACGTTCTTGAGCAGGCCGTCCACGTGGATGCCGGCCTCGTGGGTGAACACCGCATCGCCGACGATGCTCTTGTTGGGCGCGATGGGACGGCCCGAGGCCCGGGCCACCAGTTCCGAGATGGCGGGGAAGCGGCTGGGGGCGATGCCGGTCTCGCGGCCGTAAAGCTGATGCAGGGCCATCACCGTTTCCTCGATGGCGGCATTGCCGGCGCGCTCGCCGAGCCCGTTGACCGTGGTGTTCACATGGGTCGCACCGGCCCGCACCGCCATCAGGGTGTTGGCCGTGGCCAGTCCGAAATCGTTGTGGGCGTGCATTTCGATTTCGATGTCCACCGCCTGCGCCAGCTTCTGGATGCGCTCGAAGGTAGCCACGGGGTCGAGGATGCCCAGGGTGTCGGCGAAGCGCAGGCGCCGCGCGCCCGCCCGCTGAGCGGTTTCCGCCACCTGCAGCAGGAAATCCATGTCGGCGCGGGAAGCGTCCTCGGTGCCGACGCAGACATCCATGCCGGTTTCCAGAGCCGCCTGGACGAAGCGAGTGACGGTCTCCAGCACCCAGGCGCGCGGCCGGCCCACCTTGTGCTGAAGATGGATATCGGACACCGGCACCGACAGGTTGACCAGGTCCGCCCCGCATCCCGTTGCCGCCCTCAGGTCGGCCTCGCACATGCGGCCCCAGACCATGAGCCGGGACGGAAGTTTGAGTGCTGCGATGGCGGCGATCACCTCCTGTTCCTCCGCGCCCATCACCGGTATGCCTACCTCCATCTCCGGCACGCCGGCGTCCGAGAGGGCGCGGGCGATGGCCAGCTTTTCCTCGGCGGTGAAGGCGACCCCGGCGGTCTGTTCGCCGTCGCGCAGGGTGGTGTCGTTGATGGTGATGGTGCTATGCATGGCTCAGGCCTTCTTGGTCGCCCCTTCCTTCGCCAGGTTGAGGCTGTAGCGCGGAATCTCGACGGTGACGTCGGCCTTGCTGAGCACGGCCTGGCAGGACAGGCGCGAAGTGGCCTGCAAGCCCCAGGCGCGGTCCAACATGTCTTCCTCGTCCTCGTCGGGATCGTTGAGGGATTCATAGCCTTCGCGCACGACCACATGGCAGGTGGAGCAGGCGCAGGAGTGCTCGCAGGCGTGTTCGATTTCGATGCCGGCATGCAGCAGGGCGTCGCAGATGCTCTGGCCGTACTTGGCGTCGATGACCGCGCCTTCGGGGCAGAGTTCGGCGTTGGGAAGAACGGTAATTTTCGGCATGGTTCAGTCGTTTGGGTTTGCGGTCGTCACACGCCGAGGGCGTCCACTTTCTGGCCGGTGAGGGCGGTCTTGATGCTGTAATCCATGCGCCGTCCGGCGAATTCGGTGCTGACCTCGTTCAGGTGGTCCGCGGCTTTCTTGATGGCTTCCCAGTCGGTGCCGTTCAAGGCGTCGCGCAGGCTCTGCATGGAGGCCTCGATGGTGGCCAGCTCGCTCGCGGAGAGTAGGCCGGAATCGTCCTGCAAGGCGGATTCTGTGGCTTCCAGCAGGCGCTCGGATTCGGCCTTCTGCTCGGCCAGGCGGCGTGCCTCCAGGTCTTCCTTGGCGTGGGCGTATGAGTCCTCAATCATGCGGGCGATTTCGCCATCCTGCAGGCCGTAGGAGGGCTTGACCTCGATGTGGGATTCGACGCCGCTGGTCTGTTCCTTCGCCGAGACGCTGAGCAGGCCGTCGGCGTCCACCTGGTAGGTGACGCGGACCCGGGCCACGCCCGCCACCATGGGCGGGATGCCGCGCAGTTCGAAGCGGGCCAGGGAGCGGCATTCGCTCACCAGTTCGCGCTCGCCCTGCACCACGTGGATGCTCATGGCGGTCTGGCCGTCCTTCCAGGTGGTGAATTCCTGGGCGCGGGCCACCGGAATGGTGGAGTTGCGCTGGATGATCTTTTCGGACAGTCCGCCCAGGGTCTCGATGCCCAGGGACAGGGGGATCACGTCCAGCAGCAGCCAGTCGTCGCCACCGCGGTTGCCGGCCAGGAGATTGGCCTGCATGGCCGCGCCGATGGCCACCACCTTGTCCGGGTCCAGGTCGGTGAGGGGCTGCTGCTGGAAGTATTCGGCGACGGCGGCGCGGATCACCGGCATGCGGGTCGCTCCGCCTACAAGCACCACGCCCTTGATCTCGTCCACCGATAGGCCCGCATCGCGCAGCGCCTTGCGTACCGGACTCAGGGTCTTCTTGACCAAGGCTTCGGTGATCCGGGTGAAGGTTTCTCGGTCGATGGAAACCGTTGCCACCGCGCCATTGGCCAGTTCGGTGTGGAATTCCACCGCTTCGTTATCGGACAGCAGCTCCTTGGCTTCCCGTGCAGAGCTCAGCAGGCGGCGGGTGTCGATGATGGACAGTTCGCCAAAGCCGTTCTGCGCCACGATGTGATCGAACACCGCATGGTCGAAATCATCCCCGCCCAAGGCCGGGTCGCCGTTGGTGGCCAGCACCTCGAACACGCCGCGGGTGAGCTTGAGGATGGAAATGTCGAAGGTGCCGCCGCCGAGGTCATAGACCGCATAGGTGCCTTCCGCGCCCTGGTCCAGCCCGTAGGCGACCGCGGCTGCGGTGGGCTCGTTGAGCAGGCGGAACACTTCAAGGCCGGCCAGCTTGGCGGCGTCCTTGGTGGCCTGGCGCTGGGCGTCGTCGAAATAGGCGGGCACGGTGATGACGGCACCTGCGATCTCGCCACCCAGATCCGCCGTGGCGCGCGTGCGCAGGGCTTTGAGGATTTCGGCGGACACTTGCACCGGGCTGATCAGGCCGGCCACGGTGTGGAACTGCACCATGCCGTCGCTGTCGGCGAAGCGGTAGGGGGCGTCGTGCCGGGCGCTCACGTCGGCGAGGCCGCGGCCCATGTAGCGCTTGACGGAGACGAAGGTATTTTCGGGATCTTCGCTCTGATAGAGCTTGGCGCCGAAACCGACTTCGATTTCGCCGTCGGCGTGGTAGCGCACCACAGAGGGCAGCAGCGCGCGGCCCTTGGCGTCGGTGATGACGCGGGTGCTGCCATCGTCATTGACGGTGGCGACCAGAGAATTGGTGGTGCCGAGGTCGATGCCCACCGCGAGGCGGCGGACCGGTTTGACCTTGGCGGCGCCGGGTTCGGAAATTTGCAGCAGCATCAGTCCTCCAGTGCGGCCATCGCATCATTGAGATCGCGGCCGAGTTTTTCCAGAAAAGCCAACTGGCGGACGATGACCGCCGCAGCCGGATGTTGCCGTTCGTCGTCAAGCAGCGTGCCCAGGGAGTCGAACAACTGGTTCGTCTCCGATTTCAGGCGCGCCGCCAGTCTGTCCATGGCGTGGGTATTGCGCAGGGTCACGGCCTCCTGGATTTCCTCGCGCCATTCGATCTGTTCCAGCAGGAATTCCGTAGGCATGGCAGTGTTGTCCTCTTCGCGGGTATCCACCCCGTTGATCTTGAGCAGGTAGCGGGCCCGCTCCAGGGGCTTTTTCAGGGTCTGGTAGGCCTCATTGGCCAGGGTTGCCCATTGCAGCGACAGCCGCTTTTCGGTGTCGCTCAGGTGCGCCGCCTTGTCCGGATGCACCCGGCTCTGTAGTTCCAGGTAGTGACGGTCCAGCTGGCCCAGGTCCAGCCGGAAGGTCGCGGGCATCTGGAACAGCTCGAAGAAGTTGGCGCTGGCAGCCGAGGTCATGGGTACCGATCCTAGACGTTGAAGCTCTCGCCGCACCCGCACTCATTCTTGACGTTGGGATTGTTGAACTTGAAGCCCTCGTTGAGGCCTTCCCGCACGAAGTCCAGTTCGGTGCCTTCCAGGTAGGCTAGGCTCTTGGGGTCCACCAGCACCGTGACGCCGAAGCTTTCGAAGGTCTGGTCCTCCGGCGCCGGCTCGTCCACGAACTCCAGGGTGTAGGCAAGACCCGAGCAGCCCGAGGTCTTGACCGCCAAGCGCAGCCCGTAACCGGCGCCGCGGGCGCTCAGGTGCTTCTGTACTTGTGTGGCGGCTTTTTCGGTCAGGGTAACTGCCATCGTGACCTCCTCAGTTGCTGGCGGTGGAACAGGACGAGCCGCTGCCTTCCATGGAGAAGGAGCTGCCGCAGCTGCAGGTGGAGCTGGCGTTGGGGTTCTTGATGACGAAACGCGAGCCTTCCAGCCCTTCCTGGTAGTCGATCTCCGCGCCACCCAGGTATTGCAGGCTGGTGGGATCGACCAGCAGGGTCACGCCGTCGGTGATCACGCTGGTGTCGTCTTCACCGGCCACCTCCTCGAAGGAGAAGCCGTACTGGAAACCCGAGCAGCCGCCGCCGGAGACATAGACCCGGAGCTTGAGCTCCGGATTGCCTTCCTCGGCGATGAGCTCGCTCACCTTGTGCGCCGCGTTGCTGGTGAAGAACACGGCCGGGCCCGGCGGCGTGAGATCCTGGACGGGGGTGATGTCTTGGGCGGTGGTGGTCATGATGATTCCTCGGGTTATGCCGCGCTCTTGCAGATGTCGTAGCCTTCCTCGGCGACGTTGGATTTGGCCTTGTAATCGGAAACCGCCGCCTTGATGGCGTCTTCCGCGAGCACCGAGCAGTGGATCTTCACCGGCGGCAGGGCCAGGGCTTCGGCAATCTCGGTGTTCTTGATGGCGAGTGCCTCTTCCACCGTCTTGCCCTTCACCCACTCGGTGACCAGGGAGCTGGAGGCGATGGCGGAGCCGCAGCCGTAGGTCTTGAACTTGGCGTCCTCGATGACGCCCTCGTCGTTGATCTTGATCTGCAGCTTCATCACGTCGCCGCAGGCCGGCGCGCCGACGATGCCGGTGCCCACGCCATCCTCTTCCTTGTCGAAGGAGCCGACATTGCGGGGGTTCTCGTAGTGGTCAATGACCTTCTCGTTATATGCCATGGGTGTTCTCCTGGGGTGGTGGCGGAATGGTCGAAGTGCTCAGTGCGCGGCCTCGGCCCACTGGACCGAATTGATGTCGATGCCGTCCTTGAACATTTCCCACAAGGGGGAAATGTCACGCAGGCGCTCCACCGCGGTCTTGATCAGGGAGACGGCGAAGTCGACATCTTCCTCGGTGGTGAAGCGGCCAATGCTGAATCGGATGGAGCTGTGCGCCAGTTCGTCGCTGCGGCCCAAGGCGCGCAGCACGTAGGAAGGTTCCAGGCTGGAGGACGTGCAGGCAGAACCGCTGGATACCGCCAGATCCTTGATGGCCATCATCAGGGACTCGCCTTCCACGTAGTTGAAGCTGACATTCAGGTTGTGCGGCACGCGCTGTTCCAGGTCGCCATTGACATAGATCTCCTCCATGTTCTGGACGCCGGCCAGCAGCTTGTCGCGCAGCTTGCGGATGCGCGCGGACTCCTCGGCCATCTCCTCGCGGGCGATGCGGAAGGCTTCGCCCATACCGACGATCTGATGGGTGGCCAGGGTGCCCGAGCGCATACCGCGCTCGTGGCCACCGCCGTGCATCTGCGCCTTGATGCGGACACGCGGCTTGCGGCGGATATAAAGCGCGCCGATGCCCTTCGGGCCATAGGTCTTGTGGGCGGAGAAGGACATGAGATCCACCGGCAGTTTCTGCAGGTCGATCTCCACCTTGCCGGTGGACTGGGCGGCGTCCACATGGAAAATGATGCCCTTGGAGCGGCAAAGCTGCCCGATGGCCATGATGTCCTGCACCACGCCGATCTCGTTGTTGACGTGCATGATGGAGATCAGCGAGGTGTCCGGGCGGATCGCCGCTTCCAGCGCCGCCATGTCCAGCAGGCCATTGGGGAGCGGGTCCAGGTAGGTGACCTCGAAGCCCTGGGCCTCCAGTTCGCGCATGGGGTCCAGTACGGCCTTGTGCTCGGTCTTGAGGGTGATCAGGTGCTTGCCCTTGGTCGCATAGAACTCGGCGGCGCCCTTGATGGCCAGGTTGTCGGATTCGGTGGCCCCGGAGGTCCAGACGATCTCTTTAGGGTCGGCGTTGACCAGCTTCGCCACGTCCTCGCGCGCCTTCTCCACGGCTTCCTCGGCGGTCCACCCGAATGCGTGGGAGCGGCTGGCCGGGTTGCCGAAGTTCTCGGTGAGAAACGGGATCATCTTTTCGGCGACGCGCGGGTCCACGGGGGTGGTGGCGGAATAATCGAGGTAAACCGGTAACTTCATGAGCATGCTCTCCGAGTTTTGCATTCGGTCGTTGCCGCAGGCCGTACAACGGGGTCCTGGGCGTGTTGATCCTAACGAAGCAAGTCTCGGGCCATGGTGCGCCAAGTCGTTAAGGTACTGAAATAGCGTGAGGTTTTCCTTGTTTCTGGATTGTCCTGTTTGTCTTGTTTTCAACAAAATGCAGTGGTCGGGACGGTTTCGCACCATTTCGCCACATTGATTAAAGGGTTATTGCTGGGCTTGTTATAGACGGGGGCAAGCGGGCGCGGACCGGCTGCTTGGCCGTGGACATCGCGACATGTCGCCGGGCATTGTCAGGTTTCCTACAAATCCTGATTGTCTTCTGATCCCTGTCGCTATCGTTGTGCACCCCGCCGTTCAAGGGCTTTGCCGAATGCCGCGGTGGCCGGCCGGCTCTGGCACGGGGCATGCTTCACTCGTTGAGAATCATTCTTCGAACCCACCGGGGTCATTTATGTACGTATGCATCTGCAAGGGCGTCACGGAATCCCAGATCTGCGAGGCTATCGAGCGGGGGCTCTGCACGCGCAAGGAAATTGCCAGCTGTTTGAAGGCTGGCACCGGCTGTGGTAAGTGCGGCCCAGACATCCGTGATCTCCTGCAGAGGACCGGGACGCTCGCCGCATCCGAGGGCGTTGCAGTCCGTGCGGACCTGCGCGAGCGGAAGCATCCAGAAACGAGGCGCCACGTGGCTGCAGGAGGCCGCGTTCGGCGCATCCTCCACCCCGCCGCCGGCCTAGGCGAAAAGACCGCGCGAGAGCCGGCCTCCAGTACCGTTGGTTCCTGAGGGAGGGCCCATGATCTACGTGGTGGAAATACCGCAAGAGACCCGTCCCCGCGCCTGGTTTGCCTTCGATCAGGATGACTTCGTGCGCAAAGTGCGCGCCCGCACTTGGGATGACGTCCTGTATGCGGAGGGCAGTGCCAAGGCTTTGCTGGCGGCGGAAGGTTTGACGCCGGACTCCGCCGAGGCGCGGGCAGCCCTGCCGGGCATTTTCGCCGCTGCGGAAACCTTTGGGTGGGATACTCCCTTGTTTCGGGCCGATTATTTGTTCGAGCCAGGCGCCTATGTGGCCGAGCCGGTGACCGAGTTCGAAGCCTGTGTGGCCGCGGTGGCGGATGGCTTAAAGGCGTGTCGGGTGTATCTGTCGGATCAGTCTGCCTCCAACGCCCTTTATAGCGATCCCATCTACGATGTGTATGACGGCTTTCATGCACACATGGCGCTGCGCGAGCAGCTGATAGCCATGGAGGTCATCTCGGATGATTTGTGAGGTCGGTTGCCGGACCATGGCCCTGCCATGACCGTAGGGCAGCTGATGCAGGCCCTGTCGCAAATGCCCGCCGAGGCGGTCGTGCTGTACGAGGGGGATAATGGCTATGCCCTGATCGGGGGCGTTGATCTGCAGCCCAATGGCGATGGGATACCGGATGAGGTGATCCTGTCGCCGGATATGCGGGAATGATCTGAATTCAATCCGGGCCATGTCCCTATGGCGGTCCGAGCCGCCGCCTTCAGTGGTGCCCAACTGCACACAATTGGGGCGTAACAGCCCTATCCCGGCCGGATGAGGCGGCTTTGAGCCCTTGCGTACCGGTAGTCATACTTAGTGGGGTGCTGTCAGCGTAATTTACAATCAGTGCGTAGGCCCGAGTTCGATCCCGGATTCTCCAAGGGGATGCATTTTTGGCTTGGTTACTGCATAGTAAGGATCAGACCTATAACGCACGGTATACGCCCATGAAGCCCGATTGGTATTTCGACCCCCGTTTTGCCCTGGAAGCCGTCAAGATAAGGCCAGGTGAGTACATCGCCTGCTCTGAAGAAAAACTGCTGGTAACCGTTGTCGGTTCCTGTGTCGCTGTCTGTATCTGGGATCCCGAGGCGCGGGTGGGCGGCATGAGCCAGTTCATGGTGCCCAATTTTGGCAAGGAGGGCGACATGGCCGAATCGGTGTCTGATTACGGCGTGGCGGCCATGGACGCGCTGATTTCCCAGTTGCTGGATCTCGGTGCCGACATGCAGCGTCTCCAGGCGAAGGTTTTTGGCGGCGGCAATGTCCTCAACCTGATCGGCAGTAAGAATGCCGGGCTCAGCAGCGCGAAATTCGTGCAGGACTATCTGGCCAGGGCCAAGATACCGATCATTGCCAAGAACATCCTGGATGTCTATCCGCGCAAGATCTACTTCTTCCCCGGCGAAGGCAGCGTGCTGGTCAAGAGCTTGAAGAGCTTGAACAACGAAACCATCGTGCAGCGGGAGGAGGAATACACCGCCCGCCTGCTGTTCGGCGGCACGCGCGGAGCCAGCCGCCGTTCCGCCAACTGAGAAGCGCGGCGGATACTTCACACCCGGAGGCGGTAACCGACCCCGGTTTCGGTGAGCAAAAACTGCGGCCGGGTGGGGTCCGCCTCTAGCTTTTGGCGCAACTGGCTCATGTAGATGCGCAGGTAATGGGCGTTGTCGGTGTAGGACGGCCCCCATACCTCCTTGAGTATTTGCCGGTGCGTGAGCACCTTGCCGGCGTTCTTCACCAGCACTGACAACAGGCGGAACTGGATAGGTGTCAGATGTATCTCTGCGCCGTCCAGGCGGACCCAGCGGTTGAGGAGGTCCACTGAGAGGCTGCCGGTGCTGAATACCTCGTTCTGACGCAAATCGGGCGCCCGGGCTGCGTGGCGCAGGGCGACGCGCATCCGCGCCAGCAGTTCGCCCAGCCCGAAGGGTTTCGTCAGGTAGTCGTCGGCGCCTGAGTCCAGCGCCTCGATCTTGTGTTGCTCGGCGCTGCGGGCGGACAGGACGATGATGGGCAGGTCCGACCAGACGCGTATGCCCTTCACCACATCCACGCCGTCCATGTCCGGCAGCCCAAGGTCCACGATGGCCAGGTCGGGCTTGCGCACTTCCGCTTCCACCAGACCCTGCCGTCCGGTGCCCGCCTCGAACACCTCGAAGCCGTGGCTGCGCAGTCCCGTGCGCAGGAAGCGGCGGATGGGCGGGTCATCCTCGATGACGACGACGACCGGGCTCAGGCCTGACACGATTCATTCCTCCTGATCCAGGCTCGGCGGGTTGGCGCCGGCGGGTAGGATGATGGAGAAGACTGTGCCGCCGCTGGCGCGGTTGCGAGCCTGGATGCTGCCGCCATGGGCTTCGATGATGGCCCGGCAGATGGGAAGTCCGAGTCCGACGCCGCTCTGGGATGCCTCCGGCTGCAGCCGGTAGAACTTTTCGAACAGTTTTTCCTCCCGTCCCTTGGGTATGCCGGGGCCGCGGTCGGCAACCGAAATCTCTACGGTGAACGGCGTGGATTCGGCCATGATCTCCAGCGGACTGCCCGCGGGCGTGTAGCGGATGGCGTTTTCCAGCAGGTTCACCAGCACCTGCTCGATCATCACCGCGTCCGCGTGGATCATGGGGATGCCAGGCGGCAGTCGGACCTTGAGTTCACGGTCGGCGAGACGCTTCTGCATCCGGGTGAGAACGCTGCCGATGACCTCTTCCAGCGGGTGCCATTGCCGGTTCAGTTCCACCACGCCGGCTTCCAGGCGCGCCATGTCGAGGATGTTGTTCACCAGGTTGGACATGCGCTGGGCCTCGTCGTAGATGCCTCGGCTCAGTTCGATGCGGTCGTCTGCCTCCAGCGTGCCGCCGTCTTCCGCCAGGGTGCTGGCCGAGCCGACGATGGTGGCCAGGGGGGTGCGCAAGTCATGGGAAATGGAACTGAGCAGGGAGTTGCGCAGTTTTTCGGTCTCTATCTGCAATTGTACCGACCTTGCCTGTTCGGTAAGCCTTACTCGGGTGAGGGCATGGGCGATCTGGCGCAGGAAGGTGTCCATCAGTTTTCGCTGTTCCGGCAGGAAGATGCGCCGCAGGTTGACGGGCAACAGCGCCATCACGCCGAGCACCGTGTCGCCGGTGCTCACGGGGAAGTAAACCGCGCTGGAACCTGCCAGGGTGTTGGTGCCTTGCCCGGCCATCTCGTCGTGGTCCATGACCCATTGCGCGACGCTGAGGTCGGCTCCGAGCAGGGATTCGGCCATCGGGCGATCGTTGGGATATCGGATACGGCCCGTGGCGTCCGGCAGGAGGACGACAGTGCGGCTGCCGAACTCGGTGTGCAGGTGGCGCACCGCCGTGCGCACGATCTCATCCTCGGTCTGGGCGGTGGCCATTTCCTTGGTCATGGCGTAAAGGACCATGGCGCGGCGCTCCCGGTGCGCCGCCACCTTGGCCTGGGAGCGCACGTTGGCCATGAGGTTGCTGATCAGCATGGCCACCACCAGCATGGCGACCAGCGTCACCAGGTACTGGGTGTCTTCGACGGAAAAGGTGAAATAAGGGCTGACGAAGAGGAAGTCGACGATGGCAACCCCGAGGATGGATGCCAGGATGGACGGCCCACGTCCGAAGCGGGTGGCGACGAATACCACGCCGAGAAGGAAGATCATCACCAGGTTCGCCAGTTCCAGGCGGCCGAACATGAGCCTGGCGAGCACGGTGCACAGCAGGGTGACCCCGATGGCCCAGAGATAGCCGACGTAGCGCCGTTTCTGGCGCGGCCCCAGGCGGTCCATGAGTCCGGGCGTGGGCCGCTTGCGGGCCAGATAGAGATCTCTTTCCGCCGGATCCCCCTGGGGGCTTCCCAACAGATAGATGTTGATGTTGTGGGCGTGGCCGATCAGGGTATCGACCACGGAACCCATGAGCCAGCGCCTCCAACCCCGCCGGCTGGGCTTGCCCATGACGATCTTGGTGATGTTGCGGGCGCGGGCAAAGCGGATGATGGCCTCGCCCATTTCCGGGGCGCTCAGGGTGACGGTCTCCGCACCCAGCTGCTCGGCCAGGCGCAGGATGCGCAGGACCGCATCGCGTCGCTCCGGCGGCAGCCGCTGTAACTGCGGTGTCTCCACGTAGACGGCGATCCAATCGGCGCGCAGTCCCGTGGCCAGGCGCTTGCCGGCCCGCACCAGGCGTTCGCCCAAGGCGCTGGGGCCCACGCAGACCAGCACCCGTTCGCTGACCTGCCACACATCGCGTATGGCATGATCGGCGCGGTAGGTCAGCATCTGAGCGTCCACCTGACTGGCGGTCTGGCGCAAGGCCAGTTCGCGCAGGGCGATCAGGTTACCCTTGCGGAAGAAATGCTTGATGGCGTCCTGCGCCTGCTGCGGCAGAAACACCTTGCCTTCCTTGAGCCGGACCAGCAACTCGTCCGGCGGCAGGTCCACCAGTTCCACCTCGTCGGCGTTTTCGAACACTGTGTCCGGCACGGTCTCCCAGACGCGGATGCCGGAGATCTGCCCAATGTCGTCGTTGAGGCTTTCCAGATGCTGGACATTGAGCGCGGTGTAGACGTCGATACCGGCTTCCAGCAATTCGTAGATGTCCTGCCAGCGCTTGGGATGGCGGGAACCCGGCGCATTCGTGTGCGCCAACTCGTCCACTAGGATGATGGCGGGCCTGCGCCTGAGCGCCGCGTCGAGATCGAATTCCTTGAGCCGTGTTTCACGGTATTCGACCTCGCGGGTGGGCAGGGTCTCCAGCCCTTCCAGCAACTCGGCGGTCTCCTTGCGGCCATGGGTCTCGGCCAGCCCGACCACCACGTCGATGTTCTCGGCACGCCGCTCCCGGGCGGCCAGCAGCATTGCGTAGGTCTTGCCTACACCGGCGGCGGCGCCGAAAAAGATTTTCAATCGGCCTCGGCAGGCCTTGGCAGTATCGCGCTGGACGCGGGCCAGCAGCGCGTCGGGGTCGGGGCGTTCATCATTCATCGGGGCACGTTTCGCTCATCTCGACGCTTCCGTGGCCAGTTTATGCGTGAGGGCGTAAAAATGCCGTCAAATTGGAGGAGACGAACACGCCGGCCCGACTTTAGGACTTTCTCAGCGGCATCTTGCGTGGCTTCAGCAATTCGTCCGGGACGTCGAGCTTCTTTGCCAGGAAGATGGCCGCGTCCAGCTTGATGAAACTGCGTTTGCGGTAGAACTTCAGAGCCCGTTCATTGTTCTCCGCGACTTCCAGCACGATGTGGGTGCAGCCGCGCAGTCGCGCCGCATGCTCGATCTGTTCGAAAATGAAGGTGCCGATGCCCATGCCGGAATAAGCCGGGTGCACCGCGATTTCTTCCACGAACAGCGGGCGCATTTCGCGCTTGGCGAAGTAACGGTGGTTCATCCAGTTATCGGAGCCGACGATCTCGTAGGCGAACTCCACGTAACCCACCAGTTCATGCTTGGAGCCGACTTTCAGTTCGAACACCAGTTGCTCGATGCCATCTTTCTCGTAGATATCGAAAAAGTGCTGCTTGAGGCGCGGACGCTGGTATTCCACGGTTTCGCGGTTGACGTCCCGGAAGACCAGCTTGAGAAATTCCCAGGCGCGGTTCAGGTCGCGCCGGTGTATGCGGCGGACGCGAAGTTCTGGCTCGCCATCTTGGTCTGTTTCAGTTTCGGGTGTGCGTTCGGTCATGGTTCGCAATGCTGCAGGCGGAGACGCCGTAACAGGGCCTATGCATCATATCACCGATGCGCTTCTTAGCCGGGGCCTCGGGCAAGCACCGGCCAGTGAGCGGCATGGGCTGATTCTGCGGCGCACAAAGCGGCTTCTGCGCCGGGGCTTATGTTCAGGATGTCCGGGCGTGCGCGCAGCGTTTCAGGATCCAGGGGCTCCGGAATTCGGGTGCGTATGCCTGTGAGCGATTCGACGATGGCGAGCGTACAGTACGGCGCATAGGTTTCCGAGTACCCGCCTTCCTGCAGCAGAATCAGGCGTCCTTCGCACAGTTCGTCTGCCAAGTCCATCAGGGCCGCGGTCATCCAACGGTAGGCCTCGGTGCTCAGACACATCCGCCCCTCTGGGTCCATGGTGCTGGCGTCCTGACCCGCCGAAACCAGGATGAGCTGCGGGCGGAATTCCCTTGCGACAGGGAGCAGGATGCGTTCGAAGGCAGCCCGGTAGGCCGCGTCACCGCAACCGGCCGGCAAGGGAATATTGACCGTGGTGCCGATGGCCGTTGCTCCCCCCGTTTGCTGGAGGAGGCCGTCGTCATCGGGGTAGAGCCCATCCTGGTGAATGGAGGCGAAAAGCACCAACGGATCGTGATAAAAGGCCGCCTGCGTTCCATTGCCATGGTGCACGTCCCAATCGACTACCAAAATGCGCCTGATCTGGTGTGCGTTTTGCGCGTGTCGGGCGGCGATCACGATGTTGTTGAACAGACAGTAGCCCATGCCCCGGTCCGGCAAGGCATGGTGGCCGGGCGGCCTGCAGTTCACGTAAGCCCGCCGTACCTGCCCCCGCAGTATGGCATCGACGGCGCAGATACCCCCGCCCGCAGCGAGCAGGGCGACATCAAAGCTGCCCGGTCCCACTGGCGCGTGCTCGCCAGCGTCCCCCTGGCCCTGGAGTGACAACTGACGGACATGTTCGATGTATTCGGGCGTGTGGAAACGTGCGAGCTGCTCAGGCGTGGCGGGGTTCGGCTCGATCAGTCTCACGTGTTTCATGAGGCCCGAGAGATCCATGAGATGCTTGGTCCGCATCACCAGGCGATGGTTGGACGGGTGCAGCACGGGTTCCACGAAAGGCGTTGGCACTGGACCTGTTGCGCCAGGAAACATCTCCAGCCCCGGATTGTGCTGAAGAAAGCGCTCGTCGTAGACGAAACCGACTTCCATTCCGTCGTTCATGGCATGGACATAGGCTGTTGCATAGCCGCTGATACTGCCCTCGCGTCGTCTTCAGCGCAAGGCATCCAAAGCCCGGTTCAACTGCAGGACATTCACCCTGGGCTCGCCGAGCACGCCAAAGGTTCGGGCTTCCGTGTGGGCCTGGACCAACTCTTCGACCTTGGCCTTAGGCAGCTTGCGAGCCCGGGCCACCCGCCCGACCTGATAGTCCGCGGCGGCGGGACTGATGTGCGGGTCCAGGCCACTGCCGGATGCGGTCACCAAGTCCACGGGAATTCTGCCCTCGTTGCCCGGATCGGACCTGCGCAGGGCGTCGATGCGCGCCATGACGGCTGCTTTCAGCGCCGGATTTGAAGGGCCCAGGTTCGATCCGCCGGAGGCGCCGCCATTGTAGGCATACGGCGCGGTGGCGGATGGCCGGCTCCAGAAATATTTCGGGTCGGTGAATGACTGTCCAATCAGCGCGGAGCCGACCACCGTACCCTGGTCATCGCGTATCAAACTGCCATTGGCCTCGATTGGAAAAGCCACCTGAGCAAGCAGCGTCACGATTCCTGGATAGAGAACGCCGGTGATGAGGCTGAGGAGGATGAAAAGGCTTACCGCCGGTCTGATGAGCGTTTGCATGGCATTCCCCGGACGGGCACTGGCGGGTTCAGAACAGGCCCAGCATGTGCAAGCTGGTGTCGATGAGCTTGATGCCGATGAAGGGCACGACGAGTCCGCCCAAACCGTAGATCAGCAGGTTGTTTTGCAGCAGGGCGGCGGCTCCAACCGGTTTATAGCGGATGCCCGTGAGGGCCAGGGGAATCAGGGCGATGATGATCAGGGCGTTGAAGATCACAGCCGATAGAATGGCGCTGGAGGGGGTGGCGAGATGCATCACGTTAAGCAGGTTGAGCGCCGGATAGGTGCTCGCGAAGGCCGCGGGGATGATGGCGAAATATTTGGCGACGTCGTTGGCGATGCTGAATGTGGTGAGCGCACCACGGGTCATCAGCATCTGTTTGCCGGTTTCCACGATTTCTATCAGCTTTGTGGGGTTTGAATCCAGGTCCACCATATTGCCCGCCTCCTTGGCCGCCTGGGTTCCGCTGTTCATGGCCACGGCCACGTCGGCCTGGGCCAGGGCGGGCGCGTCATTGGTGCCGTCGCCGGTCATGGCGACCAGTCTGCCTTCCGCCTGGTACTGGCGTATGAGGTTGAGCTTGGCTTCCGGAGTTGCTTCCGCAAGGAAATCGTCGACGCCCGCCTCGGCGGCGATGGCCGCGGCGGTGAGGCGATTATCGCCGGTGATCATGATGGTCTTGATGCCCATCTGCCGCAGGTCGATAAAGCGCTCCTTGATACCGCCTTTGACGATGTCCTTCAGTTCGATCACGCCGAGGGCGTTTCGGCCCTCGGCCACCACCAAAGGCGTGCTGCCCCGCCGCGCCACGTCATTGACCAGCGTTTGCAATTCCGCCGGAAATCGCCCGCCCTGTTCCTCGACGTAGCCGCGGATGGCGTCGGCCGCGCCTTTGCGGATCTGACGAACATTTTCCCCCTTCCCATTGGGAGGCTGGGTAGACGTTCGGGCTTTTCCCGGAATCTCTCCGACCGTAGGGAGAGTCACGCCGCTCATCCTTGTCTGCGCGCTGAAGTGCACAAAAGTTGCGCCGAGGGTTTGGATGTCCCGTTCGCGCATTCCGTACTTGTTCTTGGCCAGCACCACGATGCTGCGGCCCTCCGGAGTCTCATCGGCCAGCGAGGCCAGTTGCGCGGCGTCCGCGAGTTCCTGCTGGGCCACGCCTGCCAACGGCAGAAACGCGGCAGCCTGTCGGTTGCCCAAGGTGATGGTGCCGGTCTTGTCCAGCAACAGCACGTCCACATCCCCGGCTGCCTCCACGGCGCGGCCGGAGGTGGCGATGACATTCTTCTGCATCATGCGGCCGATTCCGGCCACGCCGATGGCTGATAACAGACCGCCGATGGTGGTGGGGATCAGGCAGACCAGCAAGGCGACCAGAGCCGTGATGGTGATGGGCTTTCCAGCGCCCGAGGTTTCCACCGCATACAGGCAAAACGGCAGGAGCGTTACCGTCGCCATGAGGAAAACCAGGGTCAGGGCCACCAGAAGGATGGTCAGTGCGATTTCATTGGGCGTCTTCTGTCGTTTGGCGCCCTCGACCATATTGATCATGCGGTCCAGGAAGGTTTCCCCGGGATTGACGGTGATGCGCACGACCAGCCAGTCGGACAGTACGCGCGTGCCTCCGGTAACGGAACTGAAGTCGCCGCCGGATTCGCGGATCACCGGCGCGCTTTCTCCGGTAATGGCGCTCTCATCCACCGACGCGACGCCCTCGATCACCTCGCCGTCGCCGGGCACGAAGTCGCCCGCTTCGATCAGAACCACATCGCCGCGTCTCAGGCTCGAGCCGGCGACTTTCGAGTAATTGGAGCCGTAACGCGGTTCGTCCAATTTCTTGGCGGCGATGTCTCGCTTGGCGCTGCGCAGGAAGGCAGCCTGGGCTTTGCTGCGGCCTTCGGCCACGGCCTCGGCGAAATTGGCGAAGAGCACCGTGAACCACAGCCACAAGCTGATAGCCAGGATAAATCCCGGCGGCGCCTCACCCGATCCGCTCAGGGCCTGCAGCCAAAGGCCGGTTGTGAGCAGGCTGGCGAGGTACACCACGAACATGACCGGATTCTTCCACTGTTGCCGGGGCGACAGTTTGAGGAAGGCATCGATCAGGGCTTGTTGCAGCAGGGCGGGATTGGCCAGTGATGTCTGCGTGTGCTTTCGGCTCATGGGCGTCTGGTTTCGCGATGCGTTATGGAGTACCGGCGGTTTCCAGGTATTCCGCCACGGGTCCCAGCGCCAATGCCGGCACGAAGGTGAGGGCGCCTACCATCAGCACCGTCCCAATCAGCAGGGCAACGAATAGCGGCGTATGGGTGGGCAGGGTACCGGGCCCCACGGGCACGATCTTCTTGGCCGCCAAAGATCCCGCAATGGCCAGGACCGGCACGGCCAGCCAGTAGCGGGAAATCAGCATGGCTATGCCTAATACGAGGTTATAGAACGGCGTATTGGCGGACAGCCCGGCGAAAGCGCTGCCGTTGTTATTGCCGGCCGAGGAAAAGGCGTAGAGCACCTCACTGAAGCCGTGAGCACCTGGGTTGAAAATCGAGGCTCTGCCCAGTTCCAGGGTGACCGCGAGCGCCGTGCCACCAAGTACCAGCAAAGGCGGTACCAGGATAACGATGGATGCCATCTTCATCTCAAAGGCCTCGATCTTCTTGCCCAGATACTCGGGCGTGCGCCCGATCATCAGACCGGCCACGAAAACAGCGACGATGGCGAACACGATCATGCCGTAGAGACCGGAGCCCACACCGCCAAAGATGACTTCGCCCAATTGCATCAGCCACATGGGAGTCAGACCGCCCAGGGCTGTGAAGGAATCATGCATCGCGTTGACGGACCCATTGGATGCGGCGGTGGTGGCCACAGCCCAAATGGCCGAATTGACGATGCCAAAACGCGCTTCCTTGCCCTCCATATTGCCTCCGCTCTGCAGTTGGCTTGGATTCATCTCCAATCCCAACGAAGCGAGGATTGGACTGCCTGCCTGTTCAAATTGGATTTCTAACAAGGCCAGGGGGATGAACACCAAAGTCATGGCGGCCAGCATGGCCCAGCCTTGGCGGGAATCTCCCAGCATGGAGCCGAAGGTGTGGCATAGCGCGGCAGGAATCAGCAGGATAGCGAGCATTTCCAGAAAATTGCTGAAGGGGGTCGGGTTTTCCAACGGGTGCGCGGAGTTGGCGTTAAAAAAGCCTCCGCCGTTGGTACCCAACTGCTTGATGGCGACTTGGGACGCAACCGGGCCCAATGCGATAGTCTGCTCCGAGACCTTGACGTTCTCCGTCAACGATTTACCCGCGGCGTCCAGTAGGGCTTGACCGTCGGCACTTGACTTCGTCTGCTCGTAAGTAAGCGGCGCAACCACGGCGGCCGTTGCGTAGGGCTGGAGTGTCTGCGCCACGCCTTGCCCTGCCAACATCACAGCCAGGATGAGTGATAGAGGCAGCAGGATATAAAGCGTGCCTCGGGTCAGGTCCACCCAGAAATTGCCGATGGTGTCCGCATTGCGGCGAGTGAAGGCCCGGATGAGCGCCACCAGGACGGCCATGCCCGTCGCCGCCGAAACAAAGTTCTGCACCGTCATCCCCAGCATCTGCGTGAGATAGCTCATGGTGCTCTCGCCCGCGTAGCCTTGCCAGTTGGTGTTCGTGGCGAAGCTGATCGCCGTGTTGAACGCCGAATCCGGGCTGACATTGGGCAGATGCTGAGGGTTGAGAAGCAGATAGCCCTGCATCCGTTGCAGGGCGTAGACCGTCAACGCGCCAAGCAAATTGAACACGAGCATGGATGCGGCGTAGGCGGTCCAGTGCATTTCTTGCTCGGAATTCACTCCACTCAGGCGATACAAACCGCGCTCTATGGGTGCAAAAGCCCGATTCAGGGGGGAGTCTCCTTGGAAGACTCGCGCCATGTAAACGCCCAGCGGCTTTGCCAGGGCAAACAGGGCTGTCATGTAGATCAAGAGTTGCAGCACGCTAC
The DNA here is from genome assembly GCF_000934725.1 of Methyloterricola oryzae. NCBI lineage: Bacteria > Pseudomonadati > Pseudomonadota > Gammaproteobacteria > Methylococcales > Methylococcaceae > Methyloterricola > Methyloterricola oryzae. The sequence continues at coordinate 132,195 of NZ_JYNS01000006.1, read as the reverse complement.
TGCCAGACATCAGAACCGCTCCGGGAAGAACAGCGCGAAGAACAAATACAGGAAGATGAGCAGGGCAAGGCTGCCGCCCATTGCGCACAGTAGGCTCATTGCCGCCTCCAAAGTAGATTGCACAACACGGCGATGGCGCCCGTGATGGCAAACAGGACAAGGGTTAGTCCGATGAATGCGATATCCAGCATGGTAGGGTGCCAGTGGCCTCTCTGAAACTCGGTAGGGCCAGAATAAGACAGCCGTTGAAAAATGGCTGTAAAGAGATGGCTTTGACGGATAAAGATTGCGTAAAAAAGGATCAGATGTGGGAGAGGGATAATGCCTGGTCAGGCGGCAGAGCCTCTGCAGACCAGGTTGGTATGGCTCCAGTCAGGATGACGACTGGCTGTCAGCCGCGCGTTCCAATCGCCCGTGTTTTTCAGCGGCATGGGGTGGGAGCGGCTTGATAATGTGAGGGGTATATTCGTTAAAGAGAAGTGGCGCCGCCCGCTGCGTCAAAACTGGACCTTGAAAACAGGTTGCGCCGGGCATCTTGACTGATGCTGGCTTCCGAAACTGCCAGCAGCTCGGATACCCGGCGCGGCATGTGTCAGCGCGTCAGACTGATTATGGTTTGTGAATTGAGCGAAGGATCATAGGTGTATCCGTGGCCCGAAAGTCCACTGACGGAGAAAGTAAAGGTTCCTTTCTTTTTGGTCGCCGGGCTCGAAAGGGTGACAATTCCGGAGTCGTCTGTGATGCCCTTGACTTTGCCTTTTACCAAGCCTCTCCATTTGCCTTTCACCAGGGTGCCGGGAATCGGCTGACCAAGGCCATTGGTCACTTGGAGTTGAACCTTTGCTCGTGCCTTCTTCAGTTTCTGGCTCAATTCAATCATCATCTCTAGAACGCGCGAAGCGGTGGGCGCGCCTTGCGCAGCGACGCTGACAGACACCGAGGCTTCGCTGGTTAGCCCGGCGTCGTCAGTCACCGTAAGTTTGACGGCAAATGTTCCTGCGAAGGTAAAGGTATGCGTCGGATTTGGCTCGGTAGAAGAACTGCCATCGCCGAAATCCCAGGAATAGCGGGTGATTGTGCCATCGTCTGAGGAGTCAGTACCCGAAAACTGCACTTCCAGGGGGGCTATGCCATTAGATGCCGATGCTGTCGCAAGGGCGGCAGGCGCTTGTGTGGCTCCTTGGGCGAGACGACCTGAAATTTGATACTGCCCCAGGCTGCCGTAGTCCGTATAGCCGTAGTCCGTGCCGTTCGCTGCTTTGCCGGCTCCGCTCACCCGAAGGTAGAAGGTGCCTGGAGTCAAGTTGGCCGAGAGGGATGCGTCGAGAGTGTCTGTGGGATTGGCAGCTGCGACAAGCGAACCTTCGGCGCTGAATAAGGCAAGGCTCACATCGAGATTGGGGCCGAGTGCGGCGGGAGCCACGTCGAAATTGACTTGTCCGCCCGCGCTTGTAAATACGTAATAGTCGAGATCACCACGACGCTCTATAACGCCTGCCTGGCTGGCGACCAATGTTCCACCACTCAAGCTGCCAGCCAGCGCAACGGCTGATCCGGGGGCGTCGCCCGCATCGTCGGCTCGAATGGCGGCACCATGGCTCTGCAGAATATTGATGTCGTCTTCGTGGTTGTTGGCCCCGGGGTATTCGCCCTGGCTCCACTGCACGAGTTCTCTGTAATAACCTACGCCCATGATGGGTGCCCATCCTGTCGCACCCGCACCATGGCCCTGATAGTAACCGGTCCCGGTTCCTCCATCGTGGTTGAGTCCCAGGTTGTGGCCGACTTCATGGGAAATCGCTTCGGCCACGAACTTTTCGTCTCCGCCGCCCAGCATGTCGTAGAAGATCCAGGCCGGCTTGTAGTAACTGGTGGTGTAATCAAAGATACCGACGTATGCGATACCGCCACAGCTACAGGGAAGAAGCCTTTTTGTGATGATGGCTCGGGTACCGTATGCCTGATCGGAGGAAGAAGAGCGATCCAAGGCATCTGCTGACGGTTCCTCCGTGGTCACGTCGATGTCGAAAGGCGCGTAGTCTTCGGCCACCCGGCTCCAGATGTTTTGTATTCGCGTGAGTTCGGCGTCGTCAAAAACCGAAGCATTTCCCCCGGTGTCGAATGCCGGTGCGCTGATGGTCGGCAGTGAGTAGGAGTTATTCCAGCCTGTGCCTGTAACAGTCTGGCCGTTGAAATCCAGGTAGATGATCTTGCTCGCGCCGGACTTGCTGTGGAGTTGGAAGGTTTTGCCGAGTTCGACTAACGCAGCGACAGGTGGAGCGATGACGTTGTTACCGCTGCCCTCGGTCTGCTCTCCTGGTTCTGCTGCAGGCGGTGCTTCCACGTAATACAAACGGCCACTGGTGTCGAGCCATGCCGTTGTGTCATTGAGAAGAATCTCACGAAGGCGATCGGTAGACATTCCATGTTCCGATGCGATGGCTGGCAATTGCGCACCCAATGCATCTATGGCGTCCTGGCCTTGAAGGCTCTCGCTGAACTTTGTGGAGGGCTGGTCTGAGCCATCACCGAACGGCAACGCGACGGGTGTCTTGCTAACAAGCGATGCATCAGCAATGCGGTTGCCAAGACCCGAGCCGTTTTCTCCAGAAACAATCAGCGACTCGACTTTGCCCGCTGCGCTTGTTTTCAAAATGTAGTTGTAGCCGCGCAGCAGATTCTGAAGGTCGGTGTTTGGCCATATGCGCGGTAAGTAAGACCGTGACGCGGGTGCGGTATGCGCCTCAGAAGCTGTACAATGGGCGTCAATTGAGATAAAGCTGCCGATGAACAAGCATGCCAAGCCGCAGATTTGTAAGGTCGATTTCTTGTCAGGCTGAGCGCCCATGAGCTTTTTCCCGCAAACCTAATGCGCACAAAACGGTTGATCCAGAGGAACCGATGGTTCTGGAACTCATTGTTGTGTCTGCGGGAATTTCTTATTGTGACGGGCTTCACATCGCGGCGAGTGCAAAGTGGAGCGAGTTCACAGTCCTTTCAATTTCTCTAGGTTTGCTTCAGGCGGAGAGTCCTGAAGGTGGCTTGGCTGGAATCGAATGGTGAAGGGGCGATATCGTCCGACCTGTATTTGTTCGAACACGCAGGAAAGGCATGAGGCTATCTCGCGAAGTGACGTGCATGATTCTCGAGATCGCTCGGCGTCAGTTCGGAGACGCAATATCGGTCTGGTTATTTGGCTCGCGAGTGGATGATATGCGCCGTGGTGGCGACATTGATCTGTTGGTTGAGGTTCGCAATCCCGTCGATAACAAGCCCGTGGAAGCAGCGCGGTTCGCGGCTGCCTTGCAATGGCAGTTGGGCGACCAGAAGATCGACGTCATCATCGACGATGGACGAAACCATCAGCTTGTTCATGAGATTGCCCGCCGTGAAGGGATACTCCTACGATGCTGAACTACGTCGAGGATGCGCTTCCGGCATTTGCGCTTACATGGCGGATTGTACGTAAAGAAGCAAAGTGGTTGGACAAGTCGCGTTTCCGCCTATTCTGGCGGGTGATTGATGCAGATTGGGTGGCCAAGGCTGAACAGGATGATGAGATGGCTGAGCGCGTCGAGGAGTTTGCCGAGGCCCTTAACGCGGTGAACGATTATTCAGGCCAACTCTTAATGCCCCGTCGGCGCAATCAAAGATCGATGGTAGATATTGAGATCGATGAGGCCCGACTTGAATGAAAGTTCGATAGTCGTGATCGTGCCGGCGGCTAGACGCCTTGTCTTCTTTCTGGTCACGCGGCCTTAATTTTTTTATCGTGCACTTTATTGCTCTTATCTGCTTCATATCTCGCGGGATAGAGTCACGAATAGCTTGAATAGAAGCTTGCGTTGTGCGGGTGCACTTGTGAGCAAAGTGGATGCTCGAATTTGTCTTGGAAAATGAACGTTCCATCATTTTGATAGAGCGTTCTATCTCTGAGACAGATCGTTCTATGAAATTTATAGACCGATGCACAAAATTTATACATCGTTCCATGAAAAAGATGGGACGATCGACTGCGGGGATGGACTGATGCATGAATTTTATAGACCGTTGCATCCCAAACATGGAACGGTGCACCTTATTCATAGAACGATCCATGTTCAAGATGGAACGATGTATCACACGGATAGAATAATCTGTCATGCGGATAGGGGAGTCGATCATTCCGGTCGATCTGGAGCGCGCGCGTTCGCCGTTCCCAACAGGCCCTTAGAATGTTGAACGGCACTATCAATGTCTGTTTAGACATTTGAATGACCGAGTCTGGACGCCATGCGATTAACATTGCACGAGAGACACGCAATCTCTGACGCCATTGTTGAGGCGGACAAAAGGGCGGTCATCAACTTGTATGGGTCTCGGGTCGATGACAACGCCAAGGCGGGACGCATTGATCTCTTGGTGCTGTCCTCGGGAATCGATCTAATGCGAAAGCTCGATATCCTTGCCCGATTGCATCGTGAGCTAGGTGAAAGGAAAATCGACTTGACGATTTACCCGGAAGCCGATCGATCCTTCACCCGAATTGCCATCAGTTCCGGAGTTTGTTTGTGACTTCGGACAGATTGGATTTCCTGCGGGATGAACTGGTGAGTCTCCAGTCCACCGCAGAGTAACTTGGCTATTCGCTCGAGCGTTGTCGACTACTGATCGAAAAAGAAAGTTGGAAGCCAGAGGAGTTGGAGCGGGTGGAATCACTTTCCAGTCGGTTTGCGAGAGTAGCGGACCTGGCGACGCAGCGAATCATGAGGCTCTTGGATGACTTGGAACTTGTCACTCGTGGTTCTCTTCTGGACCGGATTCACCGAGCGAAACAGCGCGGATGGTGTCAAGCCGCCGAGCTCATCCGGATTCGCGAATTGAGGAATCCCATCGCGCATGAATACGCTGATGAAAGGATGGCCGAAATTTATGCGGCGGTGGCGCAGCTTGCACCGGAACCGCTGATCGGTTTCCAACATTGAAGACTATGCCAATGGCTTGATCGCGCGGTACGTAAGATCAAGTTAGCCACCATGGCGCTGACTTTTAGGCAGACCACAAAAAATTGAGGGATCGGTCGACAGTGGTCCGGCCCCCTCCGATGTCAATCTCGCAACTTTCGTTATAGAGGCTCATGGCAGCAAACAGGTTTCCCGCAACGCCCTTAGAAATGGTCAAAAGCTTTATCAGACACCGTTCCTTAATTTGGCAGATGACCAAGCGCGAAGTGATAGGCCGTTACCGCGGTTCCGTCATGGGAATCCTCTGGTCGTTCTTGAATCCGCTGTTGATGTTGACGGTTTATACCTTCGTATTCAGCACCGTATTCAAAGCCCGTTGGGGGAGCGGAACGGAAAGCCAGACCGATTTTGCGATTGTTCTTTTTTCGGGAATGATAGTTTACGGAATCTTTGCAGAATGCATCAATCGTGCGCCAAGTCTGGTACTTTCGAACGTCAGCTATGTCAAGAAGGTGGTATTTCCACTGGAAATTTTGACGTGGACGGCTCTTGGCTCAGCCCTCTTTCATTCACTCGTCAGTTTGGTCGTGCTTGTGTGTGCGATGCTGATTTTCGAAAGGGCCCTCAATTGGACCGTTCTATTATTTCCACTAGTTCTTTTACCGCTCGTCATGATTACGTTAGGCCTCGCTTGGTTTATATCCGCGGCGGGCGTTTACGTACGCGATATTGCGCAGACCACAGGCATATTTACTACCGTGCTGATGTTTCTTTCTCCGGTTTTTTATCCCCTTTCTGCGTTACCTGAAAAATATCAACGGATCCTCATGCTCAACCCACTCGCCTTTGTCATAGAGCAGGGGCGTCAGGTTTTGATATGGGGAAAACTCTTGGATTTTGAAGGATGGGGTCTTCATTGCGCGGCTAGCCTTGCGGTCGCATGGGGGGGGTTCTGGTGGTTTCAAAGAACCCGAAAGGGCTTTGCCGATGTATTGTGACTTGGCGCGTATGCTAGAGCGCGCGAATGTCCGCATTTGCCGGTTCTCTCGGCCTGCACTGGTCGTTACGTGTGGATTTAGGCGAAGATTGAATTCGGATGCGCGGAGGCTGGCTTAAAAAATTGGCCCCTATGGGCACCAGGCTACGATGCATGAATAGCAAAATAACTAGGGATTCCTGCTATTGATTGACGCAATTGTCCTATTGAGACGCGCAGTTGGTTGGGTGCAGGAAGCATATTTTTTGATCGGGTCAAAACTGCCCCATCATTGGCTAAGGCTAATCGGTTTTACAATTCGATGTACATGGACAGGAAGTTTCCCAGAGAAGAAGAATTCGAAATTATGCGTATTCGCCAGTTACGAACCATCCGGAGATGTGCCTGAATACGTCCGCTACTTTCTGCGAAAGCTTCAAGCTAACTCATTCGATATAGTGTTAGTAACAACCAGCGCAAGACTCGATGAGCCTACGATTATTGAACTTCAGAACTATTGTCGACGGATAATACACCGCCGCAACGTGGGATACGATTTTTTTTCATGGAAGGTCGGGCTGATCTTGACCGAAGACGTGTCCCGATATGAAAAGGTGGCCTTAATCAATGACAGCGTCTTTGGGCCATTTTGCAGCCTCGATTCTTACCTCGCCAAAATGGACACAGATCCGTCCTCGTTGTGGGGATTTTGCGATAGCGTCGAGACTGGCCGTCACCACTTGCAATCATGGTTTCTGTATTTTGACAGGTCGCATGTGGCAAGCTCTGTTTTCGAGACGTTTTGGCGCGCTGTTACGGTTATCTCATCCAAAAATGAAATTGTTATGAAGTATGAAATAGGCTTAAGCGAAGCCTTTAAGGCGGCAGGAAGTGGCATTAGAGCAATATTTCCCTATATGGAAATAAGGACCGCCGCGCTCAAGCTTGGTGACAGATTCCAGTATCATGAGCAACTAGCTAAGGTCGAGCTTAATCCTACATTGAAGATGTGGGACATCTTGCTTCGCGACTTCGGTTTCCCATTTATCAAGAAAGAACTTCTGACTAGAAACCGATATGGCGCAAACGAAATAGAAAATTGGTTCATTCTATCACGAGATCTTGATGACGAAATCCTGAAACATACGCGAGCATATGTGGTTGCCAGCCAAGGCGAGCAAATCAGGGCAATTAAATAAGATATTGTGACTCGGATGCTGCTTAACTTTGGCACCGCTAAGTGACACTTACAATATACCTCATGCCTTGTTGCAAGAAACTTTGGTCCAGCGCCACTTGTAAATCAGTTAGGTGTATTCCGAGCAGCACTACGCCTGCCGATTTTATATGTCTCATTGTATTTCAGAGCGGATTCAGGCTTGTCTGAATAAATACCGAATAGAAGAATTGAATAGACGTGATCATCTTGTGATGAGTATGCCATGCTTAAATAGCAGACGCTACATACCGGATTCTTGTGGCAGAGTATCACTAAAAATAACCAGAGCCTACCGGCCTGCGAGAGCTTAGCGCAGGAGAATGAAAAACCAAATGAATACCGATGTTGCGATCTCTGTAAAAAAGTTAAGTAAATGCTATCGAGTATACGAAGCTCCATCTGACCGCCTAAAGCAGGGCTTGCAGCGACTATGGGGTGGTAAGAAGTTATATGGCAGGGATTTCTGGGCGCTACGTGATGTATCATTCGAAATGAAAAAGGGTGAATGCCTGGGGGTACTCGGAAGAAATGGTGCTGGTAAGAGTACGCTGTTACAACTTATTGCTGGGACACTCGAGCCAACATACGGAACCCTACAAGTCAATGGCGTTGTGGCTGCGTTGTTGGAGTTGGGCAGTGGGTTTAACCCAGAGTTTACTGGACGGGAAAACGTATTTCTGAATGCGACTATATTAGGCCTATCTACTGAAAGCATAAATAATGCACTCGATGATATTTTAGCATTTGCTGACATAGGTGAATTTATTGAGCAGCCGGTAAAAAACTACAGTTCCGGGATGTTGATGCGATTGGCTTTTGCGGTTCAGACAGCCGTGCAACCCAGTGTGCTAATCGTTGACGAAGCTCTTTCTGTCGGAGATGCAAGATTTCAGCGAAAATGCTTCGAGCGAATGAATCGCTTGAAGGAAAGCGGCACTACCATACTATTTGTCACGCACGATTCTGGAACGGTGGTGCAAATTTGTGACAGGGCCATCATCATCGAAGGCGGTCGCCTCTACGACCAAGGCGAACCACAGTTAATGGCTAAGATATACCATCGGCTCTTGTTTGGCGAAGGTAACTCACATGACGCTAAAGCCGAGGTATCGAAGTTTAGCGTGAATGCTGAGGCCAAAGCCGACGCTCATGATGGCATATCTGAGAAACGGGTTGATTCCACACTTGATTCTTCGATTTCGGGCGACCGCGAGGTTCGCTATGGAAGCAAAGATGTAGAAATTACAGATATAACAATAATTGACGCACAAGGTGCGAGCACCTCGTATTTGCTCGTCAACCAAACCTATGAGTTTCAGTTCAGGGTCCGGTATAATCGTGACATTGCTTCGGGAGTTGCATTTGGTTTCATTATTTCCAATGTACGGGGGATAGAAATTTATGCGACAAAAGGGGCATTACATGGACTCTTCTTGCGGGCAGGAAAAAAGGGGGAGCAGTTCGAGTGCGCAATGCGGTTGGTAATGTTGCTTACTCCCGGTGTGTATTTCTTAAGTGCTGCTGTGGCTCCAGGTGATGACTCCAAACAGGACGAAGCACATTTTTATGATGTCAAATTTGACGCTCTGGAGTTTCGTGTGGCAGGCAAGGTGCGTTGCCATGCGACGAGTATTGTGGAACTAAATGCTGATTTGACTTGGAATTCTATATAGTGGTCTTATGGGTATTGCATATGGCGCATTGAAATTTTTTTTTGAGGAAGGTCGTAGAGATCCTTGGCGGGGTAAGGTACTTACATTGGGAAAACAGAATATTGCGTTTGGAAGCGAAGGCCTGCAACAGGCCTCGATTCAGTATTCCTACGCGCTCCGCAGTTTTTCAGTCGGAGATGTCGCCTCAGAACTGAGTGATCGCGCCTTTTTTCATGCTCTCGGATTCTCGCATATTGACTCAATGGACTTTTCAAATTACGAGGGAGCGAATATAAGGCACGATCTCAATGACTCCAATCCGCCTATAGACTGTTACGACGCATATGACTTGGTGCTGGATGGAGGAACAATGGAGCACGTGTTTCACCTTCCAAATGCGTTGCAGTGCATAGGCAAGATGGTAAGAGTTGGGGGGCGAATTATTCACATTAGTCCTATGTCTAACTGTGTTGATCATGGGTTCTACTGTTTCAGTCCGACGCTATTTGTAGATTATTATTCAGCGAACTGTTTTGAAATCGAGCGAATAATGTATTGCCGGTTTGATAAGGATCCTTCTGTGGATCCTTGGTCGTGTTTTGATTATGACAAGAGCGCCATGGGTATTCTAGATGCTGGAGTATACTTCTTGATGGCTTGTGTTAGAAAGACTCCTGATTCAACGGTAGACCATATCCCGATTCAGGGGTATTACAGGACTGAGGTCTGGGGTGGTGGTAAGACTTAATAATATTGGTAATGTCGACTATAAATAATGGAAACTGTGTCCTGTCCGCTTTGTCGCTCAAATGAGCATAGGCTTTTGTTTAAGCGAAGGGATTATACTCATTCAGTCACTGATGATGAGTTTCATGTGGTTAAATGCGTCAAGTGTGGATTTGTTTTCGTAAATCCACGTCCGAATATCCATGAGATTCACGCTTATTATACGGATGAGTTTTATTTATCCCATCTTACCGCAGAGCAGTTGCTGGCGGAAACTCGGGTACGTAATAAGGCAAAGTGTGCTATGATTGGCCGCTTTAATCCGGGTCGATTGCTCGATATTGGTTGTCAAAAAGGAGAATTTTTATACGAAGCCCAGAGAAATGGGTGGCAAGTAAACGGTATTGAGTTTTCTGATAAACCTCCAAATCTGTTTCATTTGCCAATTTTTTATGGGTCCGTTGAAGAGGCGCCATACCCCGCTGATTATTTTGATCTCGTAACCATGTGGGCTGTGCTAGAGCACGTGCATGATCCCCGAAGTACGCTATCGTATATCAGGCGGGTGCTAAAGAAACAAGGGAGGGCATTTGTGCTTGTTCCGAATTTCAATAGTATCCCAGGAAGGTTGATGCGCCATGATGACGTGCCAAGGCATCTTGTAATGTTCACGCCCGACACCTTTAAGCGGATGGCGGAGGAAGAAGGTTTTCGAGTGGTTAGGACCGTATTCAGCAATGACATATTTTCAGGTTCGTGTCGTGGTGTTTTGAATTTTTTATACAAAATGTTAAGAGGCGAATCGCTGGAGGAAATCGTCGCGCAAAATCGGCAGCCAGGACGTTGGAGTGAATTCTCGAATTGTGTCAACGGTACCTTGTCGAATGTCATGCTAAAAGTCGATCGTTTTGATATTTGGCTAAGCCAATATCTGGATCACTTGGTAAATAAGCTTGGTTTTGGTTTTATCATGACAGTCGAAATCGCCCCACATGATTCCAGGCCATCAACAATTTTGGACTGAAAAATGCCAGATATTAAAGATCATCCTACATGTGCAGCGGATATTTCGTTACTTGTTCCTTATTACAGATCGTTGCCTGTATATCGAGAATTGGTTGAGCTAAATCATAAGGTATCGATGCTCCATCCCGATGTGCTAGCTATCCTTTATCATTTGGGCGGGCACTGCATCAAACCGATTTTAGAGATTGGTCCTTATATTGGCGGATCTACGATCGCAATGAGCATGGGTATTCGGCGATTTGGAGATAGGCAACGAATAGTTACAATCGAGTTGGGTGGAACGCTTGATCATCCTCAGCATGGTTCCCTGGATATCGTCAAGGATCTCGTGAGAAATTTGGAGGTTTATGGCGCATCGGATTATGCGGATGTTTTGGTTGGTAATAGCCGACATCAGGACATTGTTAGTGCTGCTCGTGGAATATTAGGCAAGAGTGGTGTGGGCCTCTTCTTTATTGATGCTGATGGACAAGTTGACATGGATCTTGACAGGTACGGCGATTTGATGGGCCCAGGGGCTTATTTGGTGGTCGATGACTATTTTTCTGGTGGCGATTGGGCTGCGCCTGAGGATAAGGTAGTGCCCACCAAGAGCACCCTTGATTCACTCGAGAAAGCTGGCAAGGTTGAATGCTTGGGGATCTATGGGTGGGGTACGTGGGTTGGACTAATAAAATGATTTTATTTTAACTGGTGATGCAGATTAGCGGCATTCATCTGCAAGGATCTTTCATGCTGTGCCCTTGTTGTTATCTTGTTTGCAGATTCGGCAGGTTGTCGTTCATGCTGCAGGGGGGTATTGAATGAAGTATTTTGGTCAAGGATAAGCTCTGTGAATAGTACATTAAGCGCCCTGCCGGTAAATTACTCTCCTGTCATTGTAGGCGAGCAAGAAATTTTTGACGATGCGGAGTATGCATTCCGAGTTGCAGAAAGCTATTTGGCATGTATTAGTGGTGGCGTAGAGGCAATTCGTGGAAAGAATATTCTTGAAATAGGTCCAGGAATCAATCTTGGCGCTCTCTTGATCCTTAAGTGTCTTGGAGCGAGAGTAGTCTGTGCTGCTGACAGGTTTTTGTGTCGTTTTCAAAGTGGCTATCATGTGCCTCTATACAGTCGTATAAAAGCGCTTCTCCCAAACAAGTTTCCGGGGGTGGATTCTTTTGCACTCGACCGTTGTATACAGGGTGAAAGTCACTGTGAGGAAGTTATTCTGTGCAAAGAGTGCGCATTGGAAGAACTGGCAGACGAGCTGCCGTCGGAGTTCGATCTAACGTTTTCAAACGCAGTCTTTGAGCATCTCTATTTGCCGTTTCAGGCATTTTTGGCGCTCCACCGTCTTATGGCTGACGGAGGATGTGGGTATCATCAGGTAGATTTCAGGGATCATCGTCATTTTGACAGGCCGCTGGAATACCTTTTACACGACGAGTTTACGTTTAACGACTTGTTGCACCGGTGCAATGCCGAATGCGGCAATCGCCTCCGCCCTCATGAGATGCACGCGATGTTCTCGGCCGCTGGCTTTCGTAGGATAAGCTTTGTCGCAAATATGTGGGCGGAATCCGAGTATCTGCAGAAATTCGTGCCGAGACTCAGGCGTTGCACGGTAACTCCTTATGCTTTCATGGATGTTGGCTTGCTGCAGGAGATTAGCGGGCGATTTCATTTGGAGAAATAGGTTTAGGTGGAGCGAAAAAGTAATTTGGGATTTGTGGTAATTACCTGGTAGGACTTTGATGGATCCAATGATAACAAGGGTCGCGCAATACATTCGCGCGCGCGAGGATCAGCGATGTGCGGTATAGCGGGACTATTTAACGTCGCCGGTATTGTCTCGTCAACGGAGGAGGCGGAATACCTGCTGGGGCAGATGAACGACTCGATGGTACATCGAGGGCCTGATGGCGAGGGGATTTGGATAGATCCGCGACTCCGGTGCGGAGTGGCGCATCGTCGATTAAGTATTATTGATACATCATTTGCCGGTCGGCAGCCCATGGTTAGCGCAAACGACCAGTGGGTTATTTCGTTCAATGGCGAGATCTACAATTTCCAGGAAATTCAACCGGAGTTAGTTGCTGCTGGAGTTCAGTTACGGGGCAGAACGGATACAGAAGTTTTGCTTGAGGCCATTGCTCTTTGGGGGCTGAATGCGCTTCCCAAGCTGGATGGAATGTTTGCGTTTGCTGCATTCAACAAGGATACGGGTGAGTTGATTTTGGCGCGCGATCCGTTCGGAGAGAAGCCGCTTTACTACATGGAGTTACCAAGAGGCGGGCTTGCCTTTGCGTCTGAGCTTCAAGCGCTCGAATGTCTGCCATGGTTTGAAGGCGATGTCAGCGCCGATTCGATTGGCGAACTATTGATGTTCCAGTATATAGGTGCTCCGCGTACCATCTATCGATCCGTAAAAAAGCTGGAGCCGGGTTGTTGGCTTCTGGGAAAAGCGGACATAGGATTAACGAAGGGGCGGTATTTCGAGTTCAAACCTGGCAGTGAGGGATTCACGGATCAGCCGCTGGAGGAGCTTGTTGATGAATTGGATGACATTCTTACAAGGAGCGTGCGGCGGCGATTGATTTCGGATGTTCCGCTTGGCGCGTTTCTTTCGGGAGGTGTGGACTCCTCTACCGTCTGTGCTTTGGTACACAAGAAACTTGAACGGCCGCTAAAGACCTTTTCGATCGGTTTCGAAAACACACCTGAAAGTGAACACGAAGCTGCGAGAATGTTTGCCCGTCATCTGGAAACAGAACATCACGATCAGATTCTGGCACCCCACACGAGCGAATTTTTGTTGGATATCGGGCGCTTGTTGGACGAACCGAATGGCGACAGTTCCTGCATGCCAACCTATCTCCTTTCCCGGTATGCTCGGCAATTTGTTACGGTGGCATTGTCGGGCGATGGCGGTGACGAAATGTTTTGCGGCTACGGGCGGTACTTTTCGACCCTGGATGAGGCTGAGCGGGCGAGGCGGGGAGAATTGCCAGGTTGGCGGCCAGGTCAAGCTTACTACGCCAACCGCATCCTGGTTTCCGTAGAGAAGCACATTCGGGAGTTGTTCGGATTCATGCCGGAAGGCCTGACACATCACCTTGCGACGCTTCGCAATTCTATCGAAGTGGACGCAGTTCCCTTGATGTGTCGGCTACGAAAAAGCGATGTCGACCACTATATGCCAGGCGCAGTGCTGCCAAAAGTGGATCGAATGAGCATGCAGCATTCGCTGGAGGTGCGTACTCCTTTTCTCAATACCGAGCTTTCGCGATTTTGCGAGCGGATACCACCGAAGTTCCTTTATGACCGGGGGCGTGGGAAATTATTGCTGCGCGAACTGGCCTGTCGTTACCTGCCACGCGATTGGATCGACGCGCCAAAAAGGGGATTTGGCATTCCGATGACCCAATGGGGTCGCGAGGAACTTCTCGGCGCGGCTACGAAACTCCTTGAAAGCGATGACAGCCGGATTCGTGAGGCTTTTGGCTCTGAAGCCGTCGAACGGTTCATGAGTCGTCAACGCTCGCCTGACGGATTCGCGACGTATCAAGTATGGGCGTTGTCTACGCTTGAGTCGTGGTGCCGAAAGCATCCCGCTATTTTGCCAACATTGAAGGAGAGCCGAGCGGTCGGACGCCGCGCATCATCGTTGCGCCCGTCTAATTCCTTGATGGCGTGGCAAGTCAACAAATCGCTCTTTGTCGTATGGCGACGGCTCGAGTCAAACAACGCCAATGCCAGCAACTCGTTCGGTGATTCACCCGACACGCACTATATCGCGTCGCAAGCCAGAATGCTGATTTCGGAATTCGCGGCGATAAAGGAATTGGATTTAAAGTCTTGGCACTGGGATGACGAAATAGCTGACGGTGAAGGGCCTTTCGAACTATTCAGCATACCTGGCGTGATGCATGGCCTGACAAACTTGGAAGGCGCCACGCTCCTGTTTTTCGAGCCAGAAGACGCTAGCGAATCGCTGGGCTACGAGCAATTAACGTTAATGGCGGGGGCGGGAGTTCTCGAAGTGGTATTTCCTCATCCGCATTCTGATGATCTGATCGTCCGGATTAAGTTTCGGCGGCGCGCCGCGGGTCATCGAGCATTGACTGTGGAAGGCCGAGAACTTGCCATGCTGAAGGCAAAGGCTATCTCACTTCCGAAAGCCGTTGCGCAAATGGAAGGGTATAGGCACCAGTCAGGTATCATTCGGGCCTTGCCGTCGGCACATGACGTCGAATTGTCGGATCGTTTTATGTTGTTCGAAGGAACACGGCAACTGCCGCCGGTTCCGGCGTCTCACAACGACATAGCGCGACTGGGTGGGGGACGGTATTCTATCTGGAATCAAACTTGTATTTTCTCACCCTCTGGCCCTGTCTGTGAAGCGAAGGGTGATTACTGGTTAGTGGAAAAAAGCAGATTTACTAGTCAGTTACTTCCCATTATCACGGATTATATCGAGCGTAGCGGGGCGCCTCGGTACCGGCCTACCTTGCCGAACGATGTGTCACCGACATTGTTTGCTTGGAAAGTAAATAAGCATTGTTTTGCGCTCGCTGGATTGGATGACGCCCTCGGCTCGCCGCTGCCAACAAAAAGTGAGCTTGATTTGCCGCATTGGAAGGAATTCAATGCATTACTCCTACGATTGGCATTTTCAGGAAAGTTTTCTAATAAGGACGCATTGATAATCGACAAAGAAACTGCCCTTGCTAACGGGTGTGCGCCGTTGCCCGGTTGGGCCGATGATGAAGGAGCAGTGCGTCAACCGCTAAAAGGAGCCTGGCTTTTGGTGCCACATGGTTCAGTAGCGGAATGGTTGGGGGGGGGGCAAGTGCACAGGTTCCGCCAGTTGGGAGTAGAAAAACTGATCTTTTTGCATCCACATTTCTCGAATAGCAAATCGGTAGTAATCCGGTTACAAAAGAAGAACATATTGCTCGAACTGCTTGATCTCTTTCGCCTCAGATGGCGAGGTGTTCCTCTGACACGATATTTTGATGGCCGCCGGATTCTGCCGACCCAAGGCAATCGATGTGACGTGGGGCCACTGTCCAATCTGCCGCCGGCTTCCGATACAGAGATGTCTGATAGCTTCTTGTTGTTTGAAGGTATGCGGCAACTGCCTCCTGTACCGGTTACGCATGCGGATATCGAACAGCGCGGGGAGGGTCGCTATTCGATATGGAACCAATGGTGCATTTTTTCCCGCTTATCGACCGATTCGGCTCCGCGCTCACACTTTTGGCTGGTCGAAAAGGACGATGCATCTCGTGATCGGCTACCCATTTACCCGGAGTGCATTCCATTTCCTGCGTTCTCCGAAACCACCAGCTTTCCTAGCCGGGTGAGTAACTTTATCGCCCAGCAAGCCTCTCCCGAGCAACCATCGCGATTGCAACCGGGGGATTCGGTGATCGTAATGACACATGGCCTACCTCCCGGTGGAGCGGAAAGGCAGTGGTGCTATCTGGCCTTGAGCTTGCTGAAAAAGGGATACCGAGTCACTGTTCTGCTATCGGACAGTCTCGACGAGGGGGACAACCGTCACTATTTGCAAATGTTACAGGCAAGCCAAGTTGAGGTTTTAGAAATCGATCAGGTCGATGCCGCCCAGGTAATAAAGACTTTGCCTAACGATCCTGAAACCTTACTCTTGCTTCATCCGGAAACGAATCCGTTCGGTTTCAGGCTGGCACAACTCAGTTATCTACTAGCGCTCATTAAACCCAAGGCACTGTTCGCCCAGCTCGATTCGACCAATTTGCTGGCGGGGATCGCCGGCCATGTGGCGTCGGTGCCTCACATCGTGATGTCCTTCCGCAATTATAATCCTTCCAATTTTTGGTACTTGCGAAATAGCTGGTTTCAGCCTTTGTATCAGACTCTCGCCGAATCGTCCCGCACGCTGTTTTCGGGGAATTCCACCGATGCGAACCGAGACTACGCGAAATGGATTGGCGTGGCTCCCGAAAGAGTAACGCTCATACCCAACGCGATTGATACATCACTCTTCGCGCGTCCGGATACCCACGCTTTGAACATTCTAGCCGAAGATTTGAGGCTCGTTGGTGGGGTACCGGTCATTCTCGGCGTGTTTCGCCTTTCCGAGGAAAAAGAGCCATTGGCGTTTCTGGAAGTTTGTGCGGGTGTGCATCGAATAATGCCCTCGGTGCGGGTCATAGTCGCGGGTGTTGGTCCCATGCAAGCGGCAATGGAAATCCGTATCCAGGAACTCGGTCTCGAAGAAACTGTGACGCTGCTGGGGAAACGAAAGGATATTGCAGGATTGATGTCTTTGGCTTCGCTGCTTTTGAGCACATCTTCATTCGAAGGAATGTCGAACGTCATCATGGAAGCGCAATTGCTCGGCCTTCCGGTGGTCGCAACCAGAACCGGGGCCAACGAAGACATCCTACAGCACGGGCGTGGCGGATACGTCTGCCCGGTCGGCGACGTGGAGATTCTTACGCAGTCATGCTTAGAGATATTAACAAAACCACAGTTCGCCTCAGAAATGGCAAGCGCGGCGAGCGAGCGTATTAAGACAGAATTCACCTTGGATCTGCTTGCGGAACGACATATACAACTTATTAATGACCGATGTTCATGAAGGACAATACCGTTATAAACAGGCTCTCTGTAGTACTGGTTTCAATTTATCTCTTCTCGGTTGCAGCGTGGTTATTGTTGACCCGTCAGATTCCTTCTCCCAGTCTGGGACGATTGGTGCTGGCACGCTTGCGGCGCCCCTATTCAGGCGACTTGGACGAAATGCGTCAAGAACAGGGGCATTGTTGGCTCGCTGCGTTGCCAAGTCATCTACTCACAGATCAAGAAAGCGCTTCCTGTCTAATGGTTTTCGAAAACGGAAAGCCGCTGGGGCCGGCTCACGCCGCTCACGAAGAGATCCGCCGGATAGGCGGCGGCCGATTTTCGCACTGGGGGGGCGACCTTTTCTTTTCAACTTCCGATAATACCGATCCGCGAACCAACGGACGCAACTATCGGGTAAAGGAAGTCAGGTAATGTCCATAAAGCCTATTTTCAATCGAGTACTCCCCATACTGTGCGACCCCACGACGGGCGAGGCGCTGACTTTCGATGGAGAAAACTTCAGGAGCAGCACTGACTCGTACCCAATCGTCGGAGGGGTTCCTCGTTTCGTTTCCAGCGATCACTATGTCGGCTCGTTTAGCTTCGAGTGGAACACGCACCATGACACCCAGCTCGATTGCGTACGTGGAGATCGGTCCTCGGAAAAGGAATTTATTGCGAAGACCCAGTTTACGCCGGAAGAACTCTCTGGAAAGTTGGTCTTGGATGCAGGTGTCGGTGCGGGAAGATACGCTGATATCGTAAGCCGCTGGGGGGGCGATTTGGTTGGAGTGGACCTCAGTTATGCTGTCGAGGCGTCCAATAGAAATTTCCTGGATAGAGGAAACGTCTGGATTGCTCAGGCTGATATCGGCGCCCTGCCATTCAAACCTGAAACGTTTGATGTCATATTTTCGATTGGCGTACTGCACCATACACCCAACACGAAGGATTACTTCATGAAGCTAGTCCGCCTAGTCAAGCCGGGCGGAACGATTGCGATATGGGTTTATCCACGGCATGGCGATTATATTATCAGGGAGCGCTGGATCCGTTTCGTAAACAAGATCCCGAGCCGCATGTTTTACCGATGGTGCCGGTGGTTCATACCATGGGCTACTGCCCACCTTGATAACCCATGGATTGGAGCCATACGGAGAATTTTTCCGTTCCCAACCCATGGATTGGGAATCGAGCATGATATTCTCGATACCTTCGATGGCTATTCACCGACATACCATGGCATTCATTCTCCTGAAGAAGTTGAGGGATGGTTCCGGGAGGCGGGGCTGGAGAATATATACAGGCCAAGTGATTGGTTCACCTGCGTGAGGGGATTTAAGCCGAGATGACGCTGGTCGTCTACGTTAATTGCCGCATTTGATTTGTCAAACTAGCTAAAAGGGTAACGCCGGTGCTCCCATTGTCATCACGTAAGCAAAAGATCCTAGAACTAGCGAATCAACTCGCGGGGACTCGAAGTCACTGGATAGAGAAGAATAGATACTACTACCAGCAAGATTATCAGTTCATGCGCTTCCTCGTTCCGGAGGGGGCGCGTGTTCTGGATCTGGGGTGTGGGACGGGACGCTTGCTTGCGGAGTTGAGACCTTCCCAGGGCGTCGGGGTTGATTTCAGTCCGGCGATGATTGAAGAGGCCCAGCGGACTTATCCCCAGTACCAATTCCATGTGGCAGATGTCGAGGACGACAATGCGCTTACAGTTATTGAGGGGACTTTCGACTACATCATCCTTTCAGACACAATTGGATCCTTGGAGGACTGTCAGCGAACATTTTCGACGCTGCACAAATTCTGCAATGGACAAACCCGTGTCGTTGTTGCCTATTACGACCAGATTTGGGGGCCGGTCTTGCGTCTTGCCGAAAAACTTGGATTCAAGATGCCGCAAGAAGAACAAAACTGGCTGGAAACGGGGGATATCGTCAATATTCTCCACCTCGCCGACTTTGACGTGGTCAAACAGGAATGGCGTCAGCTAATACCTCGCAGTCTATTCGGTCTTGGGAGCATTATTAATAAGTACGTGGCACCATTTCCAGGGGTTCGCCGGCTTTGTCTGAGAAACTATGTTGTTGCCCGCTCGTCGCTTCTAATTGAGCGACAAGAGTTTAGTGTATCAGTTGTCATTCCTGCGCGGAACGAGAAAGGTAATATTGAGGCCGCAGTCCAGCGTCTTCCAAAATTCGGCACGCGCCAGGAAGTTGTATTTGTGGAGGGACATAGCCAGGATGGTACCCTGGAGGAGATGTATCGGGTTCGGGATCGGTATCCGAGCATGGATATCAAGGTGACGACGCAGGATGGGCGAGGGAAAGGGGACGCCGTACGTAAAGGATTTTCCATGGCCAGCGGAGACATTTTGATGATCCTGGACGCGGATTTGACCATGCCTCCCGAGGATCTGCCCAAGTTCTACGATGCCATCGCCAGCGGCAAGGGTGAGTTCATCAACGGGTCGCGGCTGGTTTACCCAATGGAGGAGGGAGCCATGCGATTCCTGAACCATATGGCGAATGAAGTTTTTTCGTGGCTTTTCTCTTGGCTTCTGAATCAGCGATTCACCGATACTCTGTGCGGGACCAAGGTGCTGACGAAAACTAACTATGAAGGTATTGCGGCTAATAGAAAATATTTTGGCGACTTTGACCCATTCGGCGATTTTGATCTCATTTTTGGCGCTGCAAAGCTCAATTTGAAAGTCACTGAGATACCAATACGCTATGCCAGTCGTATTTATGGTGAAACCCAGATTTCTCGCTTCCGCCATGGATGGTTACTATTGAAAATGGTGGCGTTCGCTTTCCGGAAGTTGAAGGCCTTGTCATGAGCGGGGAGATGCTGGAGCAGCACCGCCAGCTTTGGCAAGAAAAGCCAGTACTTCGTGCCATATATGAGGACTACTATCGCCGAATGGTGAGCCATTGCGTTCCCGGAACGACGCTGGAGATAGGCGGAGGGTCGGGCAATCTCAAAGCACACCGGGACGACGTGATTTCAACAGATATAGTCCAGACGCCGTGGCTTGACGCTGCTGCCGACGCCCAGAGTCTGCCTTTTCGAGATGCTGCATTTTCCAATATTCTGGCGGTCGACGTACTTCATCATATCGAATGTCCAGTGAAGTTTTTCACCGAGGCTGAGCGAGTATTGGCAGCTGGAGGGAGGATTGTGCTCTTGGAACCCGGCATTAGCACAATCAGCGGTTTGTTTTATCGCTTCTTCCATCCAGAGCCGGTGGATATGACCGTCAACCCATTCGAGGACATTGTGCCCAATCCAGATCGTAGACCTTTCGATGCAAATCAGGCAATTCCAACGCTACTGTTTATCAAGAGGCGGGAGGAATTCGAGGCGGCCTTTTCGGGGTTGAGGGTTCTACATGTGAATTGGCTAAGTCTATTCGCATATCCGCTTTCGGGTGGTTTTCGGAGATGGAGTTTAATCCCGGTTTCAGTTGTCGATAAGATCCTCCAATTAGAGGAGCGAATATCCATGGCGGTTGGACGGGTTCTTGCCTTTCGCTTACTTATTGTCTTGGGTAAAGTTAATTAACCCTGATTGGTTAGCGTGGCACTTGTCGAATAAAAGTGGAAGGTTAATAAAATTCAGAGCCTCCATTTGATATGACCACACTCCCTTAGACTATTTTTGATTAATCGTCAAGCATATGCATATGCCCATATGTGGGAATTGTAATGATCGCTGCAAACAGGAGGAAATGCAGTGGAATGGAAACCTATTGCTTGACGTCGGGACCGAAAAAAGCGCGATCAGCCGTTATTTGTAAATGATGGTTTATAAGAAGCTTCCTGGCTGACACTATGCGGACGTCTGTGTTTCATGTCTTTTGGGTAAATCGGTATCGATTCGGTCGGGTTCTCGCGCTCTTGACCAGCGCTGTTATTGGGTTCTTTTGGATCACGGCGCCGACGATTGACTTCGGGGTTATGGCTTCTCAGATTGCCGCAGAAGACGGCCGCGCGTATATCTTTTCCATGCCACAGGGCGTCAGATATCCTTATTTTATCGGAAGTGACGAGGACGGTAATTCAACGCGATCAAATCTTGAGATTCTGGAAGATGGCACGGCGCTGGGTCCATCGCACAGCCCTCATGATGAGATACGTGCGCAGGGTGGTGGTAGGTTTTCGCATTGGAACGGTACCGTCTATTTTTCGGCATCGGACGACTCAGATCCAAGAAAGAATGGACGTGCCTACAGAGTGCGGGTCAGAGCGGAAATGTGGCCTCATCTTATACTTCTGGCGGCCGTTCTCATTTTGTGGGCGATTTTTTCAGCCGATATTACACGACAGCACATCAAGCGGAGTGTATTTTCCGTTAGAAGATCCATGCTTGGCTGCAATTGGATATCTGCTTTTCATGTGCTGTGGATGTATTGGCTGCGATTTGGTCGGGCACTCGCGCTACTGACAAGCGCTGTAATTGGAATCTATTGGCTCACTGCCCCGACTTTTGAGTTCCGAATCAAGCCCTCTCAGATAGCCTCGGAAGTTGGACGCGCGTATGTCTTTTCCATGCCGCCACGCGTCGGGTTTCCCTATTCTTTTGGTGGTGACGAGGAAGGCACGTTAACGCAGTCTAGTCTTGAAATACTGGAACAGGGCCAGGCCCTTGGGCCGTCGCATAGCCTTCATGACGAGATTCGTGGGCAGGGCGGCGGCAGGTTTTCGCTGTGGAATGGGACCGTATATTTTTCGACATCGGACGGGTCAGATCCAAGACGCAACGGACGTGCCTATATAGTGCGGGCACAGGCCGGGATCTGGCCTCAGCTCATACTTCTGGCGTGTGGCCTAACCTTGTGGGCCGCTCTTTCAACAGGCGCCATTCGGCAAATCATCGGTCGAGCACTGTTTTCTATATCAACACCGACGCTTGTTTCACCAAAGACTTTAGTCATTTCGGCCTTGGTCGCTGTAGGTACTGTGTGCACGGTTCTATTTGATAGGTGGCATGCCGGCCGCGCCGTATCAATCGCTGTGGCTAGTTTTCTTCCGGTAAGTGATGCGTCCGGGTATCGGATTTGCGCCACTGAATTTCTTTCGAATGGCGGGGTATGGCCACCGCTTGTCGGAGAATGGTGTAGTCGACGGAGCATCTATCCCAGCTTTTTGGCTGGGATAATGGCAGTAACCAATTTCCATCCATGGCTCACATACGTCATCGAAGCAATTCTGATAGTACTAGGGATTCTTTCGCTTAGTGTCGTCTGCATGCGGGAGCTAGGAATCATCGGCGCGTTATTAACCTTCGTTTTGTTGCTGCTGTACGCGAGCGAGCACGCAATTGGCGTCACGATGACGGAGGTATTTGGCCTCGCGGCTGGAACGACGGGTATCGCGATGTTGGTTTCCGGGGTCGCAAATAAGTCCTTATTTGCGGCAATATTTGGGTTATCTCTGCTGAGTACGGCAATGTTTGCGCGCGCGGGCGCCATACCAGTATTGCCCGTTTTAGCTGTCTGGATACTATGGTGGCGGCGCGGCGAAGGGTCTTTCAAAAAGCGCTTGACCTACGTGATTCTGGCAACCGCGGCGGGATTCCTATTGCAATGGCTGGTTGTTGAGGCGCAGGGGCTCAAGGTCGGCGCTGCCGGTGGGAACTTTTCTACGGTACTATACCGGCTGTCGATTGGCGCAGACAATTGGGCGAGAGCTTATTCCGATCATCCAGAGTTGTTCAATGGTTCGATAAACGAGCAAGATGCATTTAGATCGTTATATCGAATCGCCTTTAATAATATTATAAATAATCCGCAAACGATTTTATTAGCTTATATTAAAGAGGCGAAAGTAGCAGCTGAAAATTTCTTCGTATTTGGGGTAAATGGGGCTTTTCGTTATCTCCTGATCGTTTTCTTATTTCTTGGTTTAATAAGGAGTCTTCGGCGGTACAGAGAGAGCGCATCGTCGCTGCTTCTGGTGGCGCTACTGGCTGAGTTCATGTCAGCGCCCTTGCTCTTTAGTGACGGCGGGCCCAGGTTGTTCGCCGCAACTGTCGGATTCCGCGCCGTTCTTGTCGCCGCTGGTGCCAGCTATGCGGTAAAATTGATGTTAAAGATCTGTTGCTTAAATTCGACTGTAGGCGCGAGCAGTACCTATCGCTACCAATTTGATACGGTTGGGCCCAAATTTGCACTCGGGCTTGGCGTTGTTTTGGTCGCTCTTGTATTAATTCCGAATACACCATTAGTGCGACCGATTGAGTTGACCCCTCTAGGAGAGATTTCCTGTAATGCGCCATATGCTGGGAAAATCTTAAGAATTGACAGAGATACCTTGACGTTCTCCATCGTTTCTGAGGCAAAGCATTCAAGTGTCATTCCATTCCGTATCGGTGCAGAAACGTTGAGATCAGGCATGCCAGAAACTTGGTTTTCTAATGATTTTATCTCGCTTTCGGCGCCGATTACCTTGATTCAAGGGATTGATCGCTCTACGTCTGGCTTTCGTGAGCCGGCGCGGTATTTGTGGCATGGATTACTCCCTGTAAATTCGGGTCTTTTAGGGCTGTGTGTGTCGGTAACCTCCTGGGTGGATCTTGCGGGCGCTCATTACTATGAGATACATGAAATAAAGCCTGTTTCGAATTAGTAACCGGCTGAGTTCGAAATGAATTCTTTTTGGTTGCGCTTCCTTGATTTGCGGATGCGGCCCGGCCTGAGCCTGGGCGAATCGTTAAAAGCCTTATCGCTTGTTGTCGCGGTTACCTTATTCGTATTTTTAGGCATCGCGGAATTTGCCGCGCCCAATATAGAGCTAACTCTAAAAGCCAAAAAAATATCTCACCTTGAAGGGCATGCCTTTACCGTTGGAATTCGTGACACAGTTACTTTTCCGTATGAATTCCGGGGAGACGACGGTCGTAGGGGAACCGCCTCCACGCTGAGGTTGTTCGAGGAAGGTCGTGAACTGGGCCCGGCGCACAGGAGTCATGAAAAAATCAGGCGAATTGGCAAGGGCGCCTTCCAGCATTGGAACCGTGAGCTTTACTTCTCCAGCTCCGACGGGAGCGATCCCCGTAGTAATGGATATCGTTATACAGTTCATGGCGTTGCGAGGGTGATCCCGGGATTATGGGCTTGTAGTGGTTTATTGCTTTTTCTGGGATGGATGGTTAGTTCCGGTTTCCGGCATTCGGTGCTGATTTGCGCAACGACGGGGATCCGGAGGGTACATATATCTGGAACATCGCTCGCCCTCGTGACCGGAGGTGCAATCATCACGGGTGTCGTTTCACTTGGTTATCAATGGTACTCAGGCAATAGTGACTGGTTGGGGATTTCCGGGTTTCTTCCGGTTAGTGACGCAAATAACTACTGGCAGTGTGCCGTTCTACTCCAAGACGGAAAAGCGATCTGGGCATCTAATATCGCAGACTGGTGCGGGCGACGGGTTATTTATCCGAGCATGCTTTCTACGTTGCTGAGTGTGACGGGCTGGAATTTTTGGGCGACTCTTCTCGCACAATCCATAATAGTTTCCTTATCGATAGCGTCGCTCTCAGTGGCATACTACCCTTGGACTGGCCGGTTTGGCGCCGTTTTAGTGTACTGCTTGCTTTTTGTATTCGCATCGCAGTACGCGTTCGGTGTGGTTATGACTGAGGTACCGGGGATGGCATTCGGGTGTTGTGCGATTTCATTGCTTGTTTCCGGAAGTATGGTAGCTTCCCGCCGCCAGATTTTCCTCGGGCTTGCGTTCATGAGCCTGGCGCTGGTCGCGCGAGCGGGGGCAATGGTCGTTATTCCGTCACTTTTTCTATGGGCGATGTGGGTCTTATGGCATAAGCATCGAAAGCTAATAGCGGGAGCATTCGGCCTATTAGTGGCCTTAGTCTCAGGGTTTGCATGGCAATGGCTGTTGCTATTTTTGCAAGGGCGTGACAGTTCAGCGACATTCGGAAATTTTTCCACCACGCTTTACCGACTGTCGAAGGGGGGCGAGACATGGGCAGAGGCGTATGCTGACCATCCCGAACTTTTTGACGCCAAAACTCCTGAATCGGTGGCCTTTAGGGCCATCTACCGGATTGCTTTGCAAAATATTCAGGAACAGCCAGGGGTGCTGTTAGCAACGTATTGGCGTGAGATTCAGCGATATATTCCTGAGATGGCCAGTCTCGGGTTCGAGGGTCCGGTTGGGGCTCTTGTCTGCTTTCTTTTTTTATGTGGATTCTATGTGTGTATCAAGCAATGGCGGGCGTCTTGGGCTAGCTTGTTACTGGCTATTTGCATTCCAGAAATCCTGGTGGGGCCGTTGCTGTTTGCTGATGGCGGAGAGCGGATATTCGCGGCAACTATCGGCGGCCGGGTGGTTCTCGTTGCGGTCGGGGCCGTGGCAGTGATGAAAGGATTTCCATTGCGAGGAGCACGATTGACTCAGACACCGTACCTGGAGAAGCGCATGTTCATCTCCGGGGAACGATTTTGTAGTTCACTCGCTACATGGTTAGGAGGGTTTATCGTATTGACGACTCTTTTGCCGCACACGCAAGCTCTAGGATTCGCAAAATTATTACCATTGCGGGTTCCACAGTCGTGCGAATCGCCATATGAAACGAATTTACTTCGTTTGGATAAGGAGTCAATCAGTTTCGGAATTCTAAACTCGGGCAAGTCATCGATCATGCCGTTGCGTGTTGATGCGTCGCGGGTGCGCGAAGGGTTGCCAAATGACTGGTACGCTGATGATTTCAGAGACACTGAACCTCCAACCCTCCTAATTCACGGTATTGATCGTAGCGGCAACTCACTCGGTGGGCGGGTACGTTATCTGGTCTGGAAGGGCGAAATGCCCAAAGGCGACCGACTTGTGTTAGCTTGTGTCGACCCTAACGAAGCCCTGGGGTTCGCCGGTACGAGTTATTCGGTAATAAAAAAGCTAATTGAACTCTAGATGTCTGTATGCGATTGACAGGGACGTGACGTCGTACTGAGCATGGAATTTGTCACAAGTTAGTCAGCCGGCGTCGCACGAATGGTGCCGCTATTTGATCAATAATGTAACTTCTGATATGCATTCCGGATAGAACTCGCAGGGCAATCGCGTGAAGGAAATTGCTGATTTTGGCGATAGTCGGCAATTCTAGGATGCTATAAATCACCTTGTGAACTATAAACTTTTGAGATATGGAAAGAAAGCTGCGGGATGGGCCTTTTCTGAGCATTTTTTAACTAGGAAGACCCGCGTCTGTGGTGGCCGTCGCGCAATTTGAGCGATCTGCAAGGTACTGTGCGGAGCCGAAAATTGGACCGGTGTGGCGTTGTGGTGACAGGCGAAGTTGTCGTGCGTGAGTCAGTTTTTGCCGCTTAGCCAAGGTTGTCCACGCGTGGCAAGTACGAATGAGCGATAGCCCGACGAAATGTGGCGGAATTCAAACAGTGAATTTTGAGGAATCGGCGTGCTCTAGCTTGCTGTTACGATGCCCTTAGCGAATTCTTGCCAAGGACCAAGCTATTGCTTGCTGACCCTTCCTTAACTGCTGTTTGGTTCATCTTCGCGTAGATCTAATTGCCACTTCCCCCTGAACAGAAAGTCGCTTTAAGTAATGAACTCAAGAAAAATTAATGCACTAACCTCTTTGCGCAAAAGAGATAATATTGGTCTCCACTTCCTTACCAGAAGGAGTGACGCGTCTCTCTTTGGGAAAGACATAATAGATTCCTATGGCCATCTCTAGAAACGATCTAAAAGGCAGTGCCGTTAGATTGCTTAAAGTCGCCGTCACTATTAGCCTTCTCGGTTTTTTGTCGTCAAAGGTTGACTGGGCTGTCTTCGCCGCAATTTGGAGCACAGTCAATCCGGCCTGGATTTTAGCTGCCTTGATGGTCGGCGGGTCAGCTCAATTTGTTAGCAGCGTAAGGTGGTGGTACTTGTTGAAGGTACAGACGATCGATATCGCCCTAGCGTCTGCCTTTAGTCTTATCTTGATAAGCCAGTTTTTCAATCTGTTCATGCCAGGTGCAGTAGGCGGAGATGTTATCAAGACTATTTATGCGGTGCGTTACGCTCCCAGTAAAAAAACCTACGTCGCATTATCTGTTCTAATGGACCGGCTTGTCGGTATTGTGGTGATGGCCATTGGTGCTCTGATTTCGATAGTCGCTCAATTAAGTAACCTGTCGGCGAGCTCCGAGTTAATGGGCATTAGCTATTGGCTGCTTGCCATGCTAGGCGCGGTGGTGTTCGGCGTCGGACTTCTTGCATTAACACCGCCTGATTTCTTCCGTCGGGTATGTCCAAGCTTATGGGAAAGGATTCCTAACCGGCACATCATTGAGTTGCTGATCAAAGGATTTCATCAACATGGTAGAGCGCTCAAGGATTCCTTGCTGGCAGGCGCCTACGGGATCGTCACATATATCCTTGTGTGCGCGGTTGGCATCCTTCTTGGCCTTGCGATGGATCTCCAACTTGATTCGCTTTCCCTTGTGTTGATTTTGACAATTGCTATCTTCGTTGCGACCGTGCCAATAAGCATTGGGGGGCATGGAGTAAGGGAGGGTGCCTTTGTCGTGCTTTTCGGGCTTTTCGGCAAGACTTCCGGACAAGGCGTCGGAATTGGTAAAGAACAAGCTATTGTCTATTCGGTGCTGTTCTTCTTGGCCTTTGCGGTTTGGGGGATTCTTGGAGGATGGCTATATATCGCGAAAAGTCCGAAAGCCTCGCCCGGGGAGTGCGATGTGGACGGCTGAAAGTAAATTTCTTTTTTTGGGCTGAGGAGCCGTGAGCGCATATTTCGTATTTTCCCCCAGTTGAGGCACGGCTCAAAGCAAGATTCTTCTATATTAATGCACCACGTGATTTACCTGGAACTGGTCGGTACTCCGCGGCCAGACAATGATGGAGGTGCAGTTCAACGACCATCTTTTTTATCTATGAACCTGGACGCTGATAATATCTGGACACGTTGGGAACGCGTATTTCATGCCACCAATGTATTGTACACCGAGGTACCCCAGCCGGCGAGGCTTGTGCTGGTTAGTGTTGAAGTATCGCGCCTTGTGCTAATCAGGGCGCTGGCCAAGATCGCAGCAAAATGCGGCTTCAAGCAGTTGAGCGAAAACATCTATGGATTCGTCGGGAGTAATGAACGTCGTTCGATACCGTGGTGGGCCACTTTGTTATTCACGTCAAATTCACGGGTTCGGTTGATTAAGCCTTGGTTTTACCTGGAATATTTTGAGGATGGCCACCTCATTTCACGGCACCCACGTAACAAGGCGGGCTTTTCAACGCAGGTTTTCGAGTGCGGTCAAACTCTAACGTTTGAATTTCTCAGTGCACGAAACAACCCCATTGCCTTGAAGTTCCCAATTTCATCCTCTGTGCCAGCTCGTGCCCGAATATGTTTTTACGAAAAGGGCGAGGGCATGCGGCATTTTCTTGGATCGTCGGAATGCCGCATTCCATATAACACTCCTGATGGGGTATTGCGGGTCGACCTTAATCAGCTAGATCCTACGGAAACGACGGATAAACCTTCGTGGCTTAGTTTGTTCAAACTTATGGACAGGAGTGAGCGACGCAATCACGGACGCCAAAGCGACCTACGTAGGATAGAAGTGAGTTTTACGACATGGCCGATCCAAACTAACGGATTTATCAATGTATTGTGTGCACAAGACTCCCAGATAGAAGTCCTTGATGTATCAGATCTAGGAATAATTCCTAGTGTTAGCGTTGTCACATTACTCTACAAGAAAGAGCAAGAAATACCTGAATTCGTGCAAGCGATATGTGGCCAGGACTTTCCTGGGGCCGTTGAGGTTATAGCTGTTGAGGATTCGAGCCCAGATCAATCGTTGGAAGTTTTCAGCCAATCGATAGATGCTGGTAGTAGCCTTCGGCCGGCATCGTTCCAACCCGTTGTTTGGCGCTTGCACCGGAATAGTGAAAACCTCGGCAATTGTGCATCTCGGAATATTGGCATGTCCCAAGCTAATGGCGACATAGTATTCGTAATGGATTGCGACTGCATCCCTAATCGTGCCTTCTTGACCGAACATGCATTCGCACATGCCATTCAGAATGCCGACGTTGTTGTCGGGCCGTATAACATTGAGACAGGGTCAACCCCAGCAAAGCTCAAGATCGCCGAATTGGGACGTGACGTAAATTTGGTCTTGAGTCAGGCTGACCTGCAAGATCCAATCAACTATCATGGATTCCTAAACTGCATTACCCGCAACCTTTCCTTCAAACGAACCTGGCTCGATCGGGTGAGGTTCGATGAAGACTTTGGATACTCGCGCGATCCAGAATCCGGATTTGGTTGGGAGGATATAGATCTGGGGGTCCAGTTCTATAGGCAGGGCGCACGCATTTTTTGTAATCCACACGCGTTCACGGTGCACATTTCCCATCCACCGAATTCTGAACCGTCTAAATTGCCGGTTCGATCGGAACGCAATTTTGCTCGCCTTCTGTCAAAGCATCCAGATCTTGAACTTGTCGCGAGACGCTGGGTATTGTTTACCCATAGCCGCCTGGAAAATTGGCTCGCAGCTCACCATTGTGAGCCCACGGAAAATACCGTCCAACTGCGCGAACGACTGACGAAACCGGAATTGCCGCGGTTCAGCATCAAGAAGCAACGGCCACTCAGATTACTGACCTATAGGTGGCATCCATCCCACCAGTATGAAATCTACAAGCTTGGCCATCGCTTCGATCTGGCGCGGTCAAAGGATATTCCGCTTACCGGGTTTACCGAACAATGGGACTACAACTATCGTGCTCTGCCCGCCAACGCGGCGTTTGTGGAATTGGATAAAGTTGACTTTCGGGCGTACGATGCCGTGCTGTTGCATTTTGATGAAAATGTGCTCGACTGGCAGAATACAAACGGTGTTTTATCCGAGAACTGGGGGGCATCGTTTAGGTACTTCATGGAGAATATTCCTTTACCGAAGGTCGCGGTCTGTCATGGTACTGTTCAGTTTCGGGGCATGTATCACTCGTTTTACGATGGCCCCGATTTATGTCATGAAATTGAGGAGTCTAGGCAACGGCTTGTCGACTTTATGGATGATACATTGATTATTTGTAATTCCCATCAGGCTGAGAAAGAATGGCGGTTCAAAAATTCGCGGGTGATCTGGCAAGGATTTGATCCAACCGAATTTCCCGAAGCTACCCGAGAAAAAGGAATATTGACCTTGGGGCGAAGCATGAAGGAGCGCCCTTATTATCGGGGGTACTACTTTTTCAAAGAGGCAACAAAGAGCCTCTCAGCCGATCAGCAGCCGGTGGGGCTTGTGGTTGACGAGCCCAGCTTCCCGCATGTGAGGAAAGGAAATGAATATGCTCAATGCCGATTTAGAGCATACGTCGATGCAATTCGGCAATACTCAATCTACTTTAATCCAACACTAAGATCACCAATGCCGCGCTCCCGTGGTGAGGCGATGATGTGTGGCTTGGCTACCGTGAGCGCTAGGAATCATGATGTTGATATGTTTATCCGCGATGGTGTCAATGGATTTATCGCAACCGAGCCACAGGAGGCCGGAGAACAGCTACGTTTCCTGTTAAAAAATCCAGCGTCAGCGACGCGTATGGGGAAGGCCTCAAGGGAAACGGCTATGGACACCTTTAACCATGATCGATTCTTGTCTCAGTGGAGGTTTGTTCTTGCCGAGATTGCTGGTTAGCGCGTGACAATAGCATAGTCAACGCGATATACCGACAACGAGGAACTGACGAATCGCTCAGTGCAGAGTTGAGTAAAACGAAAGGCATAGATAAGCGTCCTCTGAGTATGCATGGGGCTAATGCGGAGTATTTTATGTTGAGATGTGAGCAAAACCGGGGCGCCTGTGAGGGGGTGTGAGTTTTTCTCAATCTTTTGTTGGAACTTCTTATAGCGCCAACTTAGTGTTCAATCCGGCGCCTTGTATCGAGAGTTTGCGTGGGTCGCGTATGAAAGTTTGGCTGTTCACCTACCATAATTAGAAGGCTGAAAGATGCTTTTTTACCTGAATACAAAACAAAAAATTGCGCTTGCGCGCGTGCTTCAATCAGTCGTTATGACGCTTCGTAGCGTTCTAGGAAAAGGTCCCCTGACGGAGGTTACCCGCGCTGGGATTAGGTGGCGCCTCGATTTGCGTGAGGGGATTGACTTTGCTATTTGGTTGCTAGGGAGTTTCGAGCCGGAAACGGTTCGCGCTTATCAGCGTATCATCAAGAAGGGCGATGTGGTTTTGGATATTGGCGCCAACATTGGAGCCCATACACTTTTGTTGGCGGAAGCGGTCGGAAGTGAGGGCAGGGTAATTGCGTTTGAACCGACCGACTATGCGTTCTCTAAGCTGATGCAGAATTGCGAACTTAACCCACAATTGCGGATGCAGATTAGCTGCAATCAATTGATGCTTGTAGGCTCTGAATCGAAAAGTCGGGACACACCTGGGCTATATTCAAGCTGGCCATTGAAATATGACGAGGCTCTACATGGCGTTCATCAAGGACGACTTATGCCGATCTCTGGGGCGGCAGTTCGATGTTTAGACAGTGTAGTGAACTCAATCGGAATCGATAGAGTGGATTGCATAAAGCTGGATATTGATGGGCATGAGTCCGATATGTTGAAGGGAGGTAGTGAAACACTGTCGCGATGGCATCCATCGATTGTTATGGAGCTTGCGCCTCATGTGCTGCAGGAATGCGGGACTACTTTGCAGGAGTTGACTGGAATATTGCATTCTCATGGATACCGGTTTTATTCCGTGAGCGATGGAAGCCCGTTGCCGGACGATCCTGTCGCGTTGGCGCGACTGATCCCTAAGGGGGGAAGCATAAACGTTCTTGCGAAATTCGCAGTCTAGCAAAGCCCTAAGGCGAAGAACCAAAGCAATATGAATACCGCTGATCATGGTTTCGAATACTTTGTAGTCTCTGGGAGGGGGCGGCTTTGGCTCTTCCTTGGGTTTTGCGTTGTTTTGCTATTTTTCGGGAGGAGTGCGAGCGGGTCTATTATGGAGGGAGACGGAATTTCCTATGACTTGGGCGGCAATGGATATCCAATCCTATATGCGGGTGAAGCGATAAGTTCTTCCGAGCGTATCGAGAGCATTTCCTTTTTCGAGCCTATTTTTGGAGAGCATAGGCGGTCCGTTAACCCAGCAAGACCTATACTCAATGGGCAAAAGCAGATCATTTTTAACAGGCCCGGTGAGTATTATCTTAAAATTAATGTGCAGCATAGGTTAAAAGTACTTGTACTTAGTAAAGCGGAGCCTGTGTCTTCCGACGTGCTTCGTATATTTGATTTTTTGTTGGCCAATATGGTGTTTTGTGACGGGAATGATGCGGATTGGTATGCTGATGCCGAGAAGGCGATTGGTAGGCTATTCACGTCGAAGGCTCCACTCGCTCTCTTATGCGGGCCATCGCATGAATTATTCAGGAGATTGGTCGCAGATAGGTTGGCGCTACCAAGTCGTATCGCAAGTTTCCCCGGGGTTTATATGCGCGAGTCCATGATTTTGAGGAGTGCGCACAACGTCGCGGAGGTTTATTTGCCCGATTTTCATAAGTTCGTTTTTTTCGATATAAACAATGCGTTTGCTGCAAAGTGGCTTTCGGCTATTGAGTTAAGCAGTGCGATTCATTCTGTGCTCGATGATGATGTTGTGCTTACCCCAGAATTATTGCGTTCGCTCGGTCTCAAGGTTCATGATCCGAGAATACGAGTATTAATGCCAAAGTCTAGCTCCTGTAAATCGTATGATGAGCCTGGCAATTTCACTTTTGATAGATCGTTGCTCTCATCGACGAAAACGAAAGATTATTGGATCAATTTGGGGACGTATTTATATGGTGGTGTGGCATACAACGGGTTTTGGAAAGGATATGGTGTTGATTATCTCGAGTATCTGACATTTGCGTCCCTTCACAAGAATCCAGACCTTCTGTCCGCGGTTATTAGTTGGGATAATGAATATGGGCTGGAGCCGAGAGTCGTCACTCCGGATGATTTGAAAGCTGCGCTCGATAATGGCGTTCAGGCCATTATCGAGTCGAAGCCATGGTTGCGCCGTATCAAGAAGTATAATATCAAGAAATATTTGAATAGGTGATCTGCAATTGCTTGCAGTTGTAGATTTCTCCTAGGTTGTTATTGGTTCAAACCGATTGTCGGCATGATGACTGAAGGAACAAAGGCCATAGTCGTTATACCGACAAAGAATGGGGGAAGGGTGTTTCAGCTTGTGCTACAAGCCCTTTCCGATCAAGAGGTGGCTTGGCGGTATGACATACTGGTAGTGGATTCAAGCTCGACTGACGGCACATTGGAGTATTGCCGGCAACGGGGGATTAGAGTGCATTCGATTGTTGCCGAGGATTTTGGTCATGGCCGTACGCGGAATCTAGCCATTTCGCTCACGGAGGGTGAGTTCGTGGTGCTTCTCACGCAGGATGCGCTACCGGCGAGTCGTCAATGGCTCTCAAAGTTGGTCGCTGCTGTCGAGCAGCGGGACGACGTCGCCGGCGCGTTCGGTCGGCAACTACCTTACCCTGAGGCCGATCCGTACACAGCCCGTGACCTGAGTGCACATTTCGACAAGTTTCTGAAGTGGCCTCGCATGCTTAGGCTCGACGACGCCGAGCGCTACCGATCGGACGAGCGCTATCGACGGGTTCTGCATTTTTTCTCGAATAGCAATGCCTGTATCCGTCGGAGTGTCTGGGAGAAATTTCCGTTTCCTGATGTGGATTATGCGGAAGATCAACACTGGGCACGTACGGTTATCGAGGCGGGTTACGCTAAGGCGTACTGCGATGAGGCTGCAGTTTTTCACTCACATCAATACTCTGTAGTGGAGAGTGCGCGCAGGGCATTCGATGAGGCTATTGCGTTGAAGGCTGGTTTCAACTTTGACCCTTGTCCTACGCTTATGACGGCACTAACGGAGTCTTTCCGGCGGACGCAATATGATTGGACCTATTCTATTGGACTGGGAAAGGCGCTCGAACACGTATATTGGATGCTTCGCTCGCCGGTCCATAATTTCTTCCAGCAATTCGGGTTCTATCTTGGGGGCCGGCATGATCGACTTCCAGACTGGCTGATCCGTCGAATTTCACTGGATCGGGCAACAAAAGACGGACGCTGGCGTCCAACTCGAACCTAGCTCTTAATGTTAAGGGACGTCTTCGTGCGGAGCATCAGGCACTGAGGATACTCCAGATCCGTTATGGAGATGATCGTCCAAGGCTTTCGCGATGGCGTGGGTCGCTTGCAGCTGTTGTAATTTATGAGCCTCGATCATTTCGGTAAGTCGGGACGTTTCCTCGTGCAGCGCGGCTTCCAGCGCGCGGAGTTTGCGTGCCACGCTCGGCAAAGTGAACAGCAACCATGCGGATTCCAGAACGTAACCAAGAACTGGAATTCTCATGGCTAAGCGCAAGGCAAAGCGAGCCGTAAGGCCTTTGATCGTTACTCCCTGCCTTCGTCCTTCTGCAGAATAACGCAGTCGCCCTAGGACCTCGATTTTTTCCAAGCGACCCAGTCGAATCTGCTCCAAGTAATAAGCGCTACCTTCTATATCTGGATCGCGATTGAGGGCGGCCAAGTAGGCGCATCGTATGAACGCCTTGTCATTGAATCGCAGGAGTTCTTCAGCGGCGTAGCCGTTCTTGCGAGAAAACTCGGGCAATTCGACATGAGTTTCGGATGATGGCAGTGAGTCGTTATTGGGCGATGGCGGGAGTTGCTTCCCAGGAGGGGAGGGTAAATGCGATCCCGTGACGATCTTCTTAAGTTCAACATTGTTGCGCACCGAGCGCATAATGGATTCGGTTCTAATCGGCTCAGGCGAGTCTGAATTCATATCGTCGACGGCAATGGTTGGAAACGTGCTATAAAGCTGGCCTACGTGAGCCTACCGCAAGAGCAAGCTGTTGGATTTTCAGTTCGCAATGTGCCGTTGCGTGCCCTGCCGCACGATGATAAAGCATTTTGAAGCTGTAACTGGTGCGTATTCTTCTCTGTTGTAACGCCTATCCGCCGAATTTTGTTGGCGGCGCCGAGCTAGTGGCGCACTATCAGGGGCTGGTGCTGAAGCAAAGAGGGCACGACGTTCGAGTCTTTGCCGGTGAACGCGCCCAAGCAACGCCGCGACATGATTTGAGCATCGACCGCTATGAGGGTCTGGACGTTTTTCGCGTCCTGTTGACCCAGGCTGATTGCCGCAGTGAAGCCGTCAATTTTGCTCAGCCTCGAGTCGAAGAATACTTTGAAAAGCTGCTGATCGATTTTCGACCTCACATCGTTCACTTTCACAATTTGGCCGGGCTCTCGCTAAGGATCATCAGGATGGCGAGGGAGTTCGGCGCGCGGACGCTGATGACGCTCCATGATCATTGGGGGTTTTGTCTGCGAAACACGCTCGTCAAAGCCGATGAGACGCTGTGTTCCGATTTCAGCGCCTGCAGCGGGTGTCAATCGGAGGTGCTTGATGGAGGGGGCCGCCATGTCCCTATCCATTTGCGTCAGGATTACTTCTCTCTCATGATGCGCGAAGTCGATGTATTTGTGTCACCCAGCCAGTACTTGGCGGATGCGTATCTGCGCGCCGGTTTCCCGGCAGGAAAGATGCGGGTGATCTGGAATGGCCTTGATCTGGAACGTTATACCAATTTGAGCCGGAATCCAGTTGCGGGAAAGGTTCGGTTCACCTTCATTGGAACGTTTGGACGACATAAAGGTGTTCATGTGTTGTTAGGCGCTCTCCCGTTGCTTCGCCATCGGAGTCGTATGGAGGTGACTCTGGTCGGTGATGGGGGCCAGTTGCCCGAATATCAGAAGCAGTTGCGCCAGCATCGCTGCGAGGCCTTGCTCCATTTCAGGGGAAAGCTGACCAATAGCGATATCCCCGGCGTTCTGCGGGAGACGGATGTATTCGTGCTGCCTTCCATCTGGCCGGAGAACCAGCCAGTGTCGATCACCGAGGCGATGGCCAGCGGCGTGGCGGTCATCGCCTCGAACTTGGGAGGGATTCCCGAATTGGTCGAGGATGGCAAGACGGGCTATCTGTTC
Organism: Methyloterricola oryzae; assembly: GCF_000934725.1. NCBI lineage: Bacteria > Pseudomonadati > Pseudomonadota > Gammaproteobacteria > Methylococcales > Methylococcaceae > Methyloterricola > Methyloterricola oryzae. The sequence goes on along the minus strand of NZ_JYNS01000006.1, from coordinate 95,958 downwards.
GAGGCCGGGAATTCCGCCGATCTGGCCGAAAAGATGGACGCCTTGATCGAAGCGCCGGAGTTGATCGAGGCATTTGGCAAGGCCGCGCGAGAAAGGATGCGGGACAATTCGTTTCAAATGCAGGTGGATAAATTGGAGCACCTGTACTCAGATGTTCTCGAAAGCCCAGCCGCCGTTGCAGGATCAGAGCAGTCAGAGCAGAAGCTTATTGCTTGCTTGGGAGCGCACGTGGACACGCTCGTTGCGGAGGCGTTGCAACTGCTGCCGCTGTATTACACTGGTCAGGCGCCACTGATCGTTATGGCCGACTGGCTGACCGAGTCGCAGATGGGAGAGGCAGCCCTGCTTTGGGTATCCGGTCCCATGGATCAGTGGGCTGCGCTTGCCGCTGCCGGACGCTATGTTCTTCCGCTGCTGGTACCCGAGAGTTGCGACTTGTTGACGACCGAGTGTAGGGCGCGGAACTGTGGCCTTTATTTTGCCGACGCCCATGAGGCGGCGGCTTGCATTGGCTACCTCCTGACCCACGAGCGCGAACGCCTTGCACTGGCCGACAATCTGCAGCGTGCCTTTTGGCCGCCTGATGCGCGCGCAGCAGAGGGGGTTTGCGCCCCATGAAGGTTATCCTCGGTGTGGACGCCATTTCCCAGCCGCTGACCGGCATTGGCCGCTATGCCTATGAACTGGCGGCGGGCTTGCGCCGGCGCCGGGCCGAAGGCATCGATGCGCGATTTTTTGCCATGGCGCGCTGGATCGAGGATCCAGAAAGTCTGCTCGATCCCATGCGGCCTTCCGCTGTGCTTAGGCGCAATATCGCCCATGTGCCTTTCAGCGGTGTCCTGCGCAGACTGTATCAACGCGCGAGCCGTTACAGGTTCTCGCGTGAAGTGCGCAAGCTTCAGGGCTTCCTGTATCATTCACCCAACTTTTACATGGTGCCGTTCAACGGACCGACGATCGCCACCATTCACGACCTGTCGGTTGTGCACCATCCGGAGTTTCATCCGGCTGACCGCGTCGCCTTCATGGGGCGCGAGTTGCCGGCGGCGGTCGAGCGTTCCGACCATATCGTCGTCGTTTCGGATTATGTGCGGCAGGACCTGGTTGAAACCTTTGGTCTTGCGAAGGAGCGGGTCAGCGTCACCCATCTGGGGGTTGATGCGCGGTACACGCCGAGAGCTGAATCCGAGCTTGAGGAACTGCGGGCATATGGCGTCACTCCGGGGCAATACTGCCTGTGCGTTGCCACGATCGAGCCGCGCAAGAATATTGGCGGTTTGCTGGCTGCGTTTGGGTCGCTACCCGCCAGTCTCCAGGATCGCTATCCGCTGGTGTTGATAGGCGATCACGGTTGGAAGAGTGAGGCGATTCACCGTCAAATTGCCGAGCTTGCGGCGAGGGGGCGATGCAAATATCTGGGGTATGTGCCAGAAGCTCAACTCCCGCTGTTCTACAGCGGCGCACGGCTGTTTGCTTATCCGTCGTTTTCGGAGGGATTCGGCCTCCCGGTACTTGAGGCGATGGCTAGCGGCGTTCCGGTGATCACATCCAATCGCAGTTCCTTGCCGGAGGTGGCGGGTGGCGCGGCGCTGCTGGTGGACCCGATGGCAGAGGAGGCGTTGCGGGACGGGATGGAGCAGCTTTTGGAAGACGAGCAGGCGAGGGGGCGCGCGGTTGAGGCAGGGCAAAACCGGGCGGCCGCATTTACCTGGCCGCGCTTCGTGGAGGAAACCCTCGCTGTTTATCGCCAAGTTGCCGCGGACCACGGCCTCGCCGGTCAGTGAGGCGACAATGTATTGTGGCTATGGACTCTGTAGTGTGGGTGGCACGCCCTTTTGTTGATTCTCGGCCATTTCAAACATGGATACACGCTTGATTCAATCGCGCATGAACAACCGCCTGCTGCATCTTGGGATCGAGCGGGGTCGGGACGCCTTGCCCGAAAAGGACCTGTACCCCTGGATGATGTACCTGAGGTTCCGGTTGAAAAAGTTCGTCAAGCATATTCCCGTGGCGGGGCCCTTCCTGCGGCGGTTCTACCTCCGTCTTAGATACGGGATTCGATTGAATGATGGGGAATGACCGTAATGCGCCGCTGCTGGCTGCTCACCGTCAAGCGCCTGTGGGCGGCGTGATGTGGGGGGGGGCGTCGTGAGGGTGCTGGTCGTGAACACGCAGGCGCCATTCGTCCATGGAGGGGCGGAATATCATGCCGACAATCTGCTTGCGAGTTTGCGCGACGCCGGACATGAAGCCGATCTGGTGCGCATCCCGTTCAACTGGAATCCGCCGCGCCGAATTCTGGACCAGATCCTCGCGGTGAGGTTGCTGGATATCACCGAGAGCTTCGGCCAGAAAGTGGATTTGGTGATAGGCCTCAAGTTTCCGGCCTATTGCATCAAGCATCCCAACAAGGTGCTGTGGATCCTGCATCAGCACCGGTTGGCCTATGAACAGTGGAAGCCCGGGGCCATGGGTGAAGACGTGGCGTTCGGCAACAACATCCGCGAGAGCATCATCCGCGCCGACAATACGTACATTCCAGAGGCTAAAAAGGTTTTTGCCAATTCCAGGACCGTTGCCGCGCGACTGAAAAAATTCAACGGCATTGACGCTGAAGTCCTGTACCACCCGCCTCCACACGTGGATCTGCTTCAGCCTGGAGCATACGGCGACTATGTGTTCTTTCCCAGCCGTCTGGCGGAGATAAAGCGCCAGCATCTGGCGGTGGAGGCCATGCGCCACGTGAAGTCCGGCGTTCGGCTTGTGCTGGCGGGCCCGCCCGAGTCGGAGGAATACGCCGCGCGCTTGCGGTCAATGATTGAGACCCATCGTCTGGAAGGCCAGGTCGAGATCCTCGGACGGATCACCGAAGAGCAGAAGCGGGCACTTTATGCCGGCGCATTAGGGGTGCTCTATGTGCCGCAGGACGAGGACTATGGCTACGTGACCCTGGAAGGGATGCACTGCGCCAAGGCCGTCATTACCTGCGAGGATTCTGCCGGTCCCCTGGAGTTCGTCAGTGACCGGGAGACAGGTCTGGTGCGCCCACCGGATCCAAAGGCGGTCGCCGATGCCGTCGATACCTTGGGAGCCGACAAGGCGCTGGCGGAGCGGATGGGCAGGCAGGGTTTCGATTTGATGCGGGACCTTGGCATGTCGTGGGCTCACGTGGTGGAATCTCTCACCTCATGAAGATCGCCTGGTGCTCGCCCCTGAGCAGGCGCTCAGGCATCTCCAAATTCACCCTGGCGGCAACGCGCGCCCTTTCGGGATTGGCGCAGGTGGATCTGTGGTCCGAGCGTCTTGACGACAATTTTGTTGTCCCGGGGCTTAAGGTCCGTGAGCTGTTGCCGGATGACGCGTGCGTCGAGGCCCTGCGCGGATATGATGCCGTGGTTTACAATCTGGGCAACAATGCCGATTTTCACTCGGTGATCCACTGGATCTACGCGCGGCTTCGGGGTGTCGTGATCTTGCATGACAAATTCATGCATCACTTTTTTGCCGGGCACTACCTGGCGGGGCTGGAATCATTGACCGCCTACGCCAAGGTATTCAGGCATTATTACGGCAACGAAGCCAAGAATGAGGCTCTGAAGGCAATTCGGCGCAAGCATCCGGTGTGGGAAACGGACCGAATAGCCAGTTTCCCCATGTTTGAGCCGTGCATCTGGAATGCAACCGGCCTCGTCGTTCATTCCCAGGAGGCGTTCGACCGGGTTGCGCCCAAAGCCGAACCCGTCCCTGTGCGTTTCCTGCACCACCCGTTCTACATTACCCATTTCGAATACGGCGACTTGCCTCTGCTTTCGCGGTCGCAATTGGGGCTGCCCGAAGATCGGCTGGTGCTCCTCTCCCATGGATTTATCAACGCCAACAAGCGTATCGACAGGATCCTCAATGTCATTGCGGAAAGCCCAGAACTCCGCGGCCGGGTCTTTTATGTCGTAGCTGGCGGAACAGTCCTGCAGTCGACGACGGAGAGCCTGATGCAACAGGCCGAACGCCTGGGGTTACAGGAGCAGGTCCGTTTCACCGGATTTATCGATGACCACACACTGCACAGCTATGTTCAGGCCGCCGACATCTGTCTCAACCTGCGCTTTCCGTCCATCGAGTCCAGCAGCGGTTCCCTGGTTGAGCAACTGTATTTTGGGAAGCCGGTGGTGGTCACCCGGATCGGATCTTATGACGAGTTGCCGGACGAGTGTGTGGTCAAGATCGATATGGCGGATGAGGAAGGCGCTCTGGCCGAGGCCTTGCTAAGGCTCGTTGACGACACGGACTACAGGGCGCAGGTCGCGGAAGCAGGCTTCCAGTGGGCGCAAGAGCATTGCTCAGCCGAACGCTACGCGGCAAACCTGCTGGTGTTCCTGGAAAACATCAGGGATTACGGGCAAGTGCTGGATTTTGTCGATGGCATTGCGGATACTCTGTCGGAGTTTCTGCATCCGGGATTACAGGCGGAATTCGTCAGCTCCATTTCGGGCGAGATTCACGCCATTACAGGTTGATGGGCCCAGCGGAAATCGGTAGCCCACACCTTGGGCTCCGCACTTGGGACCTTTATTGATTTTCCGATTCCCACGCCGGGCATGGGAATGAGGAAGTTCGCTTCGGGCGAACTGCCGTTGGAGCAAGAAGCCTGAATGCCGGTCGGGAGTTCCCACCGGGTCGACTTAGTTAGGACGAGCCATTGCGCGTACTGCAGGTTTATAGAACATATTATCCCGAGTGCCGCGGTGGGCTGCTGGAGGTGATGCGGCAGCTCTGTATCGGCGGTCGGCAATTGGGTATCGAGAACCGCATCTTCGCTCTGAGCCGCAATCCGCGATCGGCGGTGAAGGAGCTGGATGGCGTGGAACTGCAGTGGTTCCAACAGGATTTCGAGTTGGCCGGTTGCGGATTCTCCTTGAGTTCATTGCTGCGCTTCCGTGAACTGGCTTCCTGGGCCGATGTGGTGCACTACCATTTTCCGTGGCCGTTCGCCGATCTTTTGCATCTTCTCGGCAGACCCAATCGGCCTACGGTTTTGACCTATCACTCCGACATCGTCAAGCAGGAACGCCTGATGATGTTCTATCGCCCCCTGATGAAGCGCTTCCTCGGGAGCGTCGACGCCATTGTCGCCACCTCGCCCAACTATCTGGCGACCAGCCCGGTTTTGCAGGCGTTCAGCGACAAGACCCATGTAATTCCCATTGGCATCGATCCGGACAGCTATCCCAAAGTGGATGTGTCGCGCCTGGATCACTGGCGCAAACAATTGGGTGACGATTTTTTCCTTTTCGTCGGGGTGGTGCGCTATTACAAAGGTTTGCACTACCTGTTGGAGGCAGTCCGGGGCACTGTGCACAAAGTCGTCATTCTGGGTGGCGGCCCTAACCTGGACGAACTTAAATCCGAGGCTGCTTCGAGCAACATGGATAATGTCATGTTCCTCGGGGAACTGCCTGAAAAGGACAAAGTGGCTTTGCTGCATCTGTGCCGCGGCATGCTTCTGCCCTCCCACCTCCGTTCGGAGGCCTTTGGTGTTTCGTTGCTGGAAGCGGCCATGTTCAGCAAGCCGCTGGTGACCTGCGAAATCGGCACTGGCACTACGTACGTCAATCTCCACGAGGAAACCGGTTTGGTGGTTCCTCCAGAGGACCCGATGGCGCTAAGGCAAGCCTTGGATCGGCTGGCGGGTTCGGAGACAGATCGCGAAAGTTGGGGTTCCAATGCGCGTCGGCGTTATCTGGAGAACTTCACCGCCGGGCGAATGGCGGAAAGTTACCTCGGTTTGTACCGCCACGTCTTGGCAGCCAGGCCTTGAGATTCCCGAGCTCCGCGCAATGAAAGCCATCAAGTCCGTCATCGTGACTGGCGCGACCAGCCAGATCGGAGTATTCCTGCTGCCGCGCCTGGCTGAGCGGGGGCTGGACGTGCACGCACTGAGCAGGAGCCTCAGGAGCAGCAGTGGTCCTGATCCCTCGGTGACCTGGCACAGGGCGGACATTACCAATGGCGCATTCCCCGATTTGCAAGCGGACTGCCTGATCCATCTGGCTCCCCTCACCTTGTTGCCTTCCATATTGGCCAAGGTAGGGCCGTGTGGCATCGAGCGAGTAATCGCGTTCGGTTCAACCAGCCGCTTCAGCAAACAGAATTCCAGCGACCCGGAAGAGAAGGCATTCGCCCTGGGTCTGGTGGAAGCAGAACAGGAACTTGCTGAATACGGCGAAAGAGAAGGCGTTGCCTGGACGGTATTCCGCCCAACGCTCATCTATGGCTGCGGCATGGACAAGAACATTACCATCATCGGCAACTTCATTCGCCGCTTCGGGTTTTTCCCGCTCATAGGCGATGCGGGTGGCCTGCGGCAGCCGGTGCATGCGGATGATCTGGCGGCCGCCTGCCTACAGGTTCTGGAAAACGAAGTCTCGTTCAAAAAGGCCTACAACCTCAGTGGTGGTGAGACCTTGAGTTACCGCCAGATGGTGGAACGCATATTCGCTGCGGAGGGGAAGCGTGCCAGGTTCCTACGAATTCCCTTGCCGCTGTTTCAGTTGGCGATGGAATTGGCGTCCCTCTGGCCCCCCTATCGCCATCTGTCGGGCGAGATGGCCAAACGCATGACCGAGGATTTATGCTTTGCCCACGATGATGCGGTGCGGGATTTTGGTTTTGCGCCGAGGGAGTTTGAGCCACCCACTCGCAGTTGCGCGGGATAGACAATATCGAATTGGCGCCAAGCAACTCCGTGGTGCGGTTGTTGGAGGTGACATGGGATACGCGTTACGAGACGAACGGCGGTACACCTATGTGGACTACGTCACTTGGTCGGATGAGAATCGATACGAATTGATCGATGGTTCCGCTTTTCTCATGGCGCCAGCCCCGTCATTCAATTACCAGATTCTCGCCTTCAAGATCGGTCGTCAGGCGGCTAATGCGTTGGAAGACAAACCTTGCCGGGTTCTGGTGTCTCCCATCGATGTCCGGCTACCCAAGGCTGCCGAGTCCGATGAGCTTATCGATACGGTGTGCAGCCGGATGTGCTGGTTGTCTGCGATGCCGGCAAGATTGAGGCGAAGGGCATTCGCGGCGCGCCGGACTGGGTGGTGGAGGTTTTGTCGCCCACGATCAGATCGTCAAGTTTGCCGCCTATGAGCGAGCCGGCGTAAAGGAATACTGGCTGGTGCATCCGACCGATTTGATTCTGACGGTTTTCACGCTGGGCCCCGACGGTTACGGGAAGCCCTTCATCCAAGAACTGAAAGGCGAGACACCGGTTGGCGTGTTGGAAGGGGGGGGCATTTCCTGCCAACCGGCAGCCTATCCTGGAGCGGCTATGGATCAACCCGGACGACATTTGGCGTTCGCCCCTTTGTTCAGCCGAGGCGCAACTCGACTTCCGAGAACGTCTTTTCGTCATTCAGCCTGAAGCCCCGCATCTCCAGTACGCCTTTCGTGTTCAGCGAGATGATGAGGTAGAGCGCCTCCGGGTAAGCCAGTTCGGATAGATCCGACGGCGAGGGTTCCGCCGGGCTGCCCGGGTGCGAATGAAAAATCGCGAACAATTCCTCGCCTTTCTCACGCATCTGGCGCATGGCGTTGATCTGCCCCGCCGGATCCAGTTGAAAGCGGATTCCTGGCTGGTCGGCGGCATTACGGACCGGGTGGCAGGCTGCGGGGGCGCCATCCTTAGCGCCGATCAGACCGCAAACTTCAGTTTCTGGCGACGCCTGAGCACAGTGCAGTAGCTGGTTGACCAGTGGGCGGGGCAGGTTGATGGCTTCGCGTGTGCTGGACATAGTGCGATCGTTGCGGTTCATGGTTAGTCGAGATCCGGCGCGGCGTATCCGTATTTTTCGATCAGATGACGGTCTCGGCGCCTGACCATTTCGATGGTCTCAGGGTCATAATAATACCCGGTCTTGCGCTCGCGTTGCGAGGGATTGGTCTTATAGGTGGAATGAATGAAGTCCACCTGCTCCGCGGCGAGCGTGATCCCGCAGTGCGACAGTAACATGACCAGATCTTGCTCAAGGCTCTCGTTGCGTATAATGAAATCTGGCAGGATGTCTTGTTCGAGCACCGAATACAGGCGATCGGAGTTTTTCATCTCGGGCATGAAGAGATGGTCCAGGAACCTGACAAATAAGCGTGAGTAACGATACGTAAAGAAACCCGCATAACGGCTCATGGGGCTTTTGGCGTAGTCGTCCATCAGGTCGTAGCTATTGGCCGGATCGTGCAGCATCCGGAGCCAACGCCTGAATAGTTGCGGGTCCAGAGCGTCTGCGTAGCAGTCTTGCCAATGCCGGCGTGCCTTCGAAAGTTCGTTGCAAAGCCGGCGCAAAGCCAAAACGGGTTCTGTTCGGTAGCCGTGTCCCTTGATTTTCAAGGGGGCGGTAAGGTCGGTATAAAGCGAGCCTTGTCCCAGGCAACCATAGGACCACATGGAAACGTACCAGTCCCATGGATTGCGAACCGACCCTACGATGATTCGGCCATCCGTTGCGAACCCCTCCGGGATGCGGCTGTGCTTGTCATGCTGGGCGCCGCCCAGAAAGTGCTGCAGCAGGCGCTTGATGTGCGTGCAACCGGTCTTTTCCAGTTGAATGAAAATGAGCTTTTCGTTAACAAACACAGGGCTTCTTTCTGTTTAGGGACGTGGGCGGTCGGATGCGGCGGAAAATTTTGCAGCACGATTGCGCGCGGCCGATGCTGGCTATAAGGCACGGGCGGCTACTCGCTTTCGCGGTAATATGGTAACTCCGAGCGATAGTAGCCGCGCATGACCGACTCAATCTTTTGCCGGGAGAAACCGGTTTTCCATTTTTCCGCTTCGATCTGAGACGAACGGCGGATTGCGTAAGGGTGGTCAGCGCCTTGAGGATTTTCGCAGAAGTCATGAAGGATCTGCTGTAAGTTCTCCGGCGTACGGATGTCCAACCATTCGAAAAGCTTGATGTATTCCTCGGCTGGATTCGCGGCGAAGTTTTCATACTGAATTATGCGCAATGGTCCGGCTTGAGCAGACTTGATGGCTTGGTGCATATGCACGCCATACCAGTATCCAAACGCCTCCATGTCCTCTTCCATGATCCAGTTCAATCGTTCGAAGCTGTCGGCTACCGCGGCGGGATGGCGAATCAGCATGACGACTTTGGGGGAGTGGCGGTTGACGAAGGTCTTGGTCATCAGTGGATTGATTTCCTTGATGAGCAGGCACTTCCGGGAACGCTTGAGAAAATGGAAGTCGTGCGCGTCTTCTAGTACGTCTGCAGGTTGTGCTGGGACCAGTCCTACGAACGCCTCATCGGCACATAGCAGATAATACTGAAGCATCGCATCGTTGGGATGAGTGTGGCAGCGTAGGGTTTCGCGCTCCATTTCAGGATCGAGCAAGGCAGGAACCTTGAAGCGTTGCTGAAACCTTTGGTGGATCGGTTCTCGCAGGTAGGCTACGTCCGGTGAAAAGCCGAGAATTTTGCCGATCCATGAGGACCCGCTGCGAGGGTAGGAAATCAACAGTATGGGCGGCCGCCTAAATGGAAAAGCCTTCACTAGAAGCGGGTTAGGGTAAAGATGCTCGCGGTAGACGCCGGCAATCAGCCGATTGAGCCTGAAGCTCGCAGACCGGGCAAAAGCGGCTGGCAACTGAGAGAATCCAGTCTCTCGTATTCTTTGAGCCAGGCGGCATAGGTCTGGGTTCAGCACCACTGGCCGCCTGTCACTCTATGGTGCCCTTGCAAATCAAAGCGGCTAAAGGTACTCGTGAAGCCGGCCGCGCTGAGTGTTTCACAAACCGCCAAGGCTTGATCGAATCCGTGCTCAAGCATTAGCCACGTTCCCCTGTGTGCATGCCTCGAGGCAGCGCCCGCAATCCGGTCAAGGTCGTCTAGTCCATCTTTACCTGACTTCAGCGCCGAGCATGGTTCAAAGCGCACGTCACCTTCCGCGAGGTGCGGGTCGTTTTCCGCGATGTAAGGCGGATTGCTCACGATCAAATCGAACTTTTCGCCGGGATCAAGCGCCTCGTACCAGTCGCTGAGGAGGAAGCGGACATTGCGCGCGCCGAGGCGCTCTGCATTGGACTGGGCGACGGCCAGCGCGGCCGGACTGGAATCGACTGCAGTTATCTGCGCCAGCGGACGTCCCATGGCCAACGTGATGGCGATGGCGCCGCTGCCTGTGCCCAAGTCGAGTATACGTGACGGTCGGTCCGGTGGTGCCTTTTCCAGGGCCACTTCGACCAACAATTCAGTCTCGGGGCGGGGAATGAGCACATCCGGCGTGACCAAAAATTCACGCGACCAGAACTCCCGGCGGCCTGTGATATAGGCGATAGGCTCACCTTCGCAGCGTCTTTCCACCAGATCCGCAAACTCGGACTCCTGTTCCGGTGGGATGGCGCGTTCCGGCCAGGCCAGGAAATGGCTGCGCGCTTTCCCGGTCACGTGGGCGAGCAAGACCTCGGCATCCAGGCGCGGGCTTTCGGACGCTGTGCCAATACGCTCGGCTGCATCGCGCAGCAGGCTGGCTATGGTGTTCAGTCCTGTCCCTCTCCCAGCTGGGCCAGCAGGTCGGCCTGGTGCTCGTGGATCAGCGGCTCGATCACCGGGTCCAGATCGCCTTCGACGATGGCTTCCAACCGGTACAAGGTCAGATTGATGCGGTGGTCGGTCAGGCGTCCTTGAGGAAAGTTGTAGGTTCGGATGCGCTCGGAGCGGTCTCCGCTTCCCACCTGGAGTTTTCGCGAGGCCGCAATCTCGGCGTCCTGCTTGCGCTGCTCGGCGTCGAGAATGCGGGATTTCAGCAGCGACATGGCGCGGGCGCGGTTCTTGTGCTGGGAGCGCTCGTCCTGGCATTCGACGACGATGCCGGTGGGCAGATGCGTGATACGGATCGCCGAGTCGGTTCGATTCACGTGCTGGCCGCCAGCGCCGGAGGCTCGGTAGGTGTCGACGCGCAGGTCGGACGGGTTGATGTCCACGTCGACTTCTTCCACTTCCGGGAGGATGGCAACGGTGCAGGCCGAGGTGTGGATGCGCCCCTGGGCCTCCGTTTCGGGGACGCGCTGCACGCGATGCGTGCCGGATTCGAACTTCAGCCGGGAATAGACATCCTGGCCGCTGATGCGCAGCACCACTTCCTTGTAACCGCCCATCTCACCCTCGCTTTCGCTGACGATTTCTGCGCGCCAGCCCTTGCCTTCCGCGTAACGCGCATACATGCGGCACAGGTCTCCGGCGAACAGCGCGGCTTCAGCGCCGCCGGTGCCTGCCCGTACCTCCAGGAAGATGTTGCGCTCGTCGTTGGGATCCTTGGGAAGCAGCAGGATCTGCAGTTCCTCGGTCAGCGTATCACGGGCGGCGGTGGCATTTTCCAACTCTTCCCGCGCCATGCTGCGTACGTCTGGATCGCTATCCTGGAGCAGGCCTTCGGCATAAGCGATATCCCCAAGCGTGTCCTGATAGCGGCGGAAGCAGGTAATCAGTGGGTCCAGTTGCGCATATTCACGGCTGAGTGCGCGAAACCGGTTTTGATCGTTCTGGACTTCGGGTTCTGCGAGCAGGGCGGCGATTTCTTCGTGGCGCTGGGAGAGGTTGTCGAGCTTGTGCTGGATGGAGGCTTTCACTGATCGGAATTGTCTCGAAGTTGGAACAGTTCCCGCGCCGCGGCAATCAGTTCGTAGCGCTCGTCGATGCTGGCCTGCCGGATCTGGGTGCTGGGAAGATGAATGAGCTTGTTGGTCAGGGTGGTGGACAGGAGGCCGAGCACCTCCTCTGCCGGCTTGCCCGCTTTCAGCGCCCGCATGGCAGCGGTCAGGGCATCCTCGCGGATGCGCTCCGCCTGGCTGCGGAACTCGCGGATGGTGTCGGTGGCCCCCTGCGCGCGCAACCAGCCGAGGAAATGATCGACCTCGGTGTCGATGATTTCCTCGGCCTGCTTGGCCGCTTCCTGGCGGGATCTGATTCCCTCCTCCACAGTGTTGCGCAGATCGTCCACCGTGTACAGGTAGACGTCGCGCAATTGCTCCACCTCCGGCTCGATGTCGCGGGGAACGGCGAGATCCACCATGAACATGGGCTTGTGCCGGCGCGACTTGATGGCGCTTTCCACGCTGCCCTTGCCTAGAATGGGTAAGGGGCTTCCCGTGGAGGCGACGACGATGTCCGCCTTGGCCAGGTGCTTCGGCAGTTCCGTGAGGGAAATGGCGAAGCCGTTGAACTGGGCCGCCAGGGTGTGGGCGCGGTCGAACGTGCGGTTGGCGATGATCATTTCGCCGATTCCCTGCTCGTGAAGATGCCGGGCGGTCAGTTCGATGGTCTCGCCCGCGCCAATGAGGATCGCGGTCTGATCCCTGAGGTCATCGAAGATGCGTTGGGCGAGGCGCACGGCGGCGAAGGCGACGGAGACCGGACTGGAACCGATGGCGGTGTCGGTGCGGACTTTCTTGGCCGCGGTGAAGGTATGTTGAAACAGCCGGCTCAGGGTCTTGCCCAGGGTTCCGGCATCTGCCGCGGCCTGGTAGGCTGTCTTCATTTGGCCCAGGATCTGTGGCTCGCCCAGGATCATTGAATCCAGTCCGCAGGCGACTCGAAACATATGGCGGATGGTGTCGGCGCCGGCGTGCGCGTAGAGGAAGGGATGGAATTCTTCCCTGCGCAAACTCCGTTCTCGCGCAATCCAGTCGATCAAGATATCTTGCGAGCCCTGTTGGATGCCGCAGTACACTTCCGTGCGATTGCAGGTGGACAGAATGGCAGCTTCCTCCACGTCAGGCAGGCCAACCAGGGCACGCAACGCGGACTGCAGGCCGTCGGCCGGAAAGGCCAGGCGTTCCCGCACGGAAACCGGAGCGCTGTTGTGGTTCAAACCCAGGGTCAGTATGGCCATGGCCGCCATCATAGGTGTTTAGGTCTGCTAATTTTAAGGAAAAAGGTGGACATAGGCCAAATTAGCGAGTCAATGACCTATTGCCGCTAGCGCCGGAAAGCGTAAAATTTACCGACGCCCTAAGGGAATCTTCGTGCAGGACTCCTTATAAATCCGCTTCTTGCGTCCACCATGGAGTGGCGGATAGCGATCAGGTTCGTTTTTCAGACACACGTGGCCCACCGAATTCCTGGCATTAACTGCGACCAAAGAGACCGAAATTCCGTGTCGAGAAGACTGATTGGTTTGACCTTCGCGGGCGGCTTGCTGTTGTCTGGCTGTGCCAATGTGGGCGGTTTGCAGCCGCTGAAGCCCGGCTTGTCGGAGGAATCTATCCGCGCCGGCGCCCTGAAAATGCCGCGTGAGTCGGAGATCGTCTATCTGCTCTTGTCCGGGGAGATTGCCGGCCAGCGCGGCCAGTTCGAGACCGCCCTGGACAGCTACCTGAAAGCCGCAAAGCTGACCCGGGACCCCCGGGTGGCCGCCCGCGCGACCCAGATCGCGCTGTATCTGAAAAACATGGACAAGGCGCGGGAAGCGGCCGCAACCTGGCGCCAGCACGACCCCGGCAACACCGAGGCCAAGCGCCTGTCCGCCATGCTGGAGCTCAAGGCGGGAAATGCCGACGCGGCTTTCGAGCAATTGAGTGGCCTGCTGTCCTCGCCGCAGCCCGATCTGGAAAGCACGCTGATCGAACTGGTCAAGCTGCTCGATGCGGAAGTCCCCAAAGATACGGCCCTGGATCTCATGCGGCGGTTGGTGGAGCGATTTCCCCGTTTGGCGGAAATCCATTTCGCCTACGCCCTGCTGGCGGCAGACAAGGGCGAATATCAACTGGCTCTGAGCGAGACCGAGAAGGCGCTGGCCCTTCATCCGGACTGGAGCCGAGCTCGTCTGCTGCAGGCCCAGGTCATGTCGCAGATGGGTGATTCCGAAGCCGCCAGGGGGGTGATTCAGCGGGCCCTGAAAGGAGATCCGAACAACCTGCGCCTGAGGCTGATCTATTCCCAGTTTCTTGCCAAGTCCGGCGATATCAAATCCGCCGAAAAGGAACTGCGCTGGATTCTGGCCAGGGAGCCGGGCAACGATGACGCGCGCTTCGGGCTGGGCATGGCCCTGATGGAGCAGGGCAGAACGGACCAGGCGCGTCAGGAATTCATGCGCTTGGCCGATTCCTCCCGCTGGAAGACGCAATCCTATTTCTACCTGGGCTTGATCGAAGCCAGGCGCAATCATCTGACGGGCGCCCTGCAGTGGTTCGACCGCGTCAACGAGGGGCCGCTCGCCTTCGACGCCAAGGTCAACGGCGTCACCGCCCTGATCGGCATGGGGCAGCTGACCGAGGCCCGCCAGCGCTTGAGCCAGGTGCGCAAGCAATTTCCTAACGAAGCATTGCGACTCTACCTGCTGGAAGCGGAGTTGCTCACCAAGAACAAGGACTTTGTCGCGGCCTTCGACCTGCTGAGCGAGGCCTTGGAGGAAATGCCGGGCCAGGTGGAATTGCTTTACGCCCGGGCCCTGGTAGCGGAACAACTGGACAAGATCGAAGTGCTGGAAGGCGACCTGCGCGCCGTGCTGGAAAAGAATCCGGAGGACCCCAATGCCCTCAATGCCTTGGGTTACACCCTGGCCGACCGTTTCCCCATGCGCCTGCAGGAGGCCAAGAAGCTGCTGGACAAGGCCATGGAGCTTAAGCCGGACGATCCGGCCATCATGGACAGCTACGGCTGGCTGCACTATCGCCTGGGTGACTACGAGGCAGCCCTACGCTACCTCCGGCGCTCCTTCGAAATGGTGAGCGACCCGGAAATCGGCGCTCATCTGGGCGAGGTGCTGTGGGAGTCGGGGCATCAGCGGGAGGCGCGCAAGGTCTGGATGGAATCATGGCGAAAGGATTCCAACCATGAGGACATGCTGCGGGTACGGGCCCGCTACCCGGAAGCTTTCAAGTAATCTGCGATGACGATTCCCTTAAGCTGGTGGCGGCGCCTGGTCTGGGCGTCGCTGGTTATATGGCTGGCCGGTTGCGCCGGGATGCGCCCTGTGCCGGAGCCGCAGCGTGCTGCGTCTCCCAGCGACATCAAGGTGTGGAAGCTGGAGGGGCGCATCGCCGTCAAGACGGCGAACGACGGCTGGACCGCCAATCTGATTTGGGAGCACGATCCTCGGCAGGACAGGCTGCGCATCTCCGGACCCTTCAGCCAGGGCTTGCTTTCCATCGTGGTGCAGGATGATCTGATTCATGTCAACGAGGGCAATGGCGTGGAGCAGACCTCGCGCAATCCTGATGCGCTGCTGCGGGAGCGGCTGGGGTTTGCCGTGCCCCTGCGCAGCCTGCGTTATTGGGTGACGGGCGTGCCGGCGCCGGAAGCGGAGCACGTGCAGGTTCCGAATGAAACCGGCGGCGCCCGCCGCTTCAGCCAGCAGGGCTGGAACCTGGCCTATGAAAAATTCTCCCAGATCGGGGCCTATCAGTTGCCGCAGAAGGCAAGCATCAACGGCCATGATGTCCGCCTCAAGCTCATCGCGGATGACTGGCTCATCAAGGAATAGGGCGAACAGATGACATCGTTAGAGCGGCTGCGACTGCCGGCGCCGGCCAAGTTGAACCTGATGCTGCGCGTGGTGGGTCGCCGGTCTGACGGTTATCATCTGCTGCAAACGGTTTTTCAATTCATCGACCGCTGTGACTGGATCAGTCTCCAGGCGCAGGATGACGGCCTCATCAGCCTGGCCAATCCGTTGCCGGGCGTGCCGGAGGGGGCCGATCTCACGGTGCGTGCGGCGCGCCTGCTGCGCGAGGCCAGCGGACGCGAAGGGTTGGGGGTAAGGCTGGCCGTCGAGAAAATCCTGCCCATGGGCGGCGGTCTGGGCGGCGGCAGTTCCGATGCCGCGACGGTGCTCCTGGGTTTGAATGCCCTGTGGCGCTTGGGGTTCAGTTTGGACGACCTGGCTGCCCTGGGGCTGCAACTGGGCGCCGACGTGCCGGTATTCGTGCGTGGCTACGCCGCCTGGGCGGAGGGTGTGGGCGAGCATCTGGAGCCAATGCCGGATCTGCCCGAGCCCTGGTACGTGGTCGTCGTTCCGCCTTGTCATGTGGCTACCGGGGCGGTTTTCTCGGCGCCCGGTTTGACACGCGATAACAAACCCATCAAAATACGCGACTTTCTTGCGGGGCAGCAGGAAAATCACTGCTTGCCTGTGGTCAGCGAGATGTATCCAGTCGTGCAGGAAGCCCTGGCGGCGCTCGGCGGTCATGCCGAGCAGCCGAGGCTGACAGGAACGGGCGCTTGCGTGTTTGCGGCTTTTGCCGGAGAGAGCGATGCCCGCGCGGCCGCATCGCGCCTTGCCGGGTCGTGGCAATGCTTTGTCGCGCGGGGTTTGAATGAATCGCCGCTGCACAGCACGCTCGCCCGCGCGGTCAACTAGTTTCTTGGGGCGTCGCCAAGCGGTAAGGCACGGGGTTTTGATCCCCGCATACCCAGGTTCGAATCCTGGCGCCCCAGCCAATTCGCTTGTAAGTTCATCGTCGCGGAGTGCTTGAATGTCCGACGCCTCGTTCATGGTGTTTTCGGGAAATGCCAATCGTGTTCTGGCGGAGGGCATCGTCCGGAAACTCAATATGCGGCTCGGGATGGCCAGCGTCGGCCGTTTCAGTGATGGCGAGATCGCGGTCGAGATCGAAGAGAACGTGCGCGGCCGCGAGGTGTTCGTGGTACAGCCCACCTGCGCGCCCATCAACGAGAACTTGATGGAGCTGCTGATCATGATCGACGCCTTCCGCAGGTCCTCGGCGGCACTGATCACGGCGGTGATACCGTACTACGGTTACTCGCGCCAAGACCGGCGGACGCGCTCGGCGCGCGTTCCGATCTCCGCCAAGCTGGTGGCCAAGATGATCTCCGCGGCGGGCGCCGACCGGGTGTTGACCGTGGATTTGCACGCGGACCAGATCCAGGGTTTCTTCGATGTGCCCGTGGATAATGTGTACGCCTCGCCCATTCTGCTGGGCGACGTGTGGCGGCAGAATTATCCGGGGCTGATGGTGGTGTCGCCGGACGTAGGCGGCGTTGTGCGCGCGAGGGCTTTGGCTAAGCGCCTGGATGATGCGGATCTGGCCATCATCGACAAGCGGCGACCGCGCGCCAACGAATCCAAGGTGATGAACATCATCGGCGATGTGGAAGGTCGTTCCTGCGTCATGGTCGACGATCTGGTGGATACTGCGGGCACCTTGTGCAAGGCCGCCAAGGCGCTCAAGGAGCATGGCGCGGCCAAGGTGGTGGCCTATTGTACCCATCCGGTGTTATCCGGCCCTGCGGTGGACAATATCGCGAGTTCAGTACTGGACGAGTTGGTGGTGACCGACACGATTCCCTTGCGTGCCGAGGCGCGCCGTTGCGAGAAGATCCGCGTGCTGAGCGTCGCGGAAATGTTGGCTGAGACCATTCGCCGCATTGCGGTGGGTGAATCGGTCAGCTCCCTTTACGTGGATTGATTCCATTTTCATCAACCCTGCTTAGAGTATTTTGGAGAAAAAGATGGTAGGCAGTTTCGAGTTTGACGCAGAGTTACGCACCAAGACCGGCAAAGGCGACGCGCGCCGCACCCGTCGCGAGGGCAAGGTGCCGGCAATCCTGTATGGTGGCAGTGCCGAGCCGGTTCAGTTGAATCTGAACCACAATCAGGTGAGCAAGCGCCTCGAGAATGAGGCAGTGTATTCCCACATTCTGACCCTGAAGTTCGAGGGCCGTGAGGAAAAGGCGATCTTGAAGGCGATGCAGCGCCATCCCGCCCGCCCCATCATCATGCACATGGACTTCCAGCGCGTTGACGAAAAGGCCAAGCTGCGCGTGCATGTGCCACTGCACTTCACGAATCAGGAGACGTCGGTTGGCGTCAAGAAGGGCGGCGTGGTCACTCATGCCCTGGTGGAGGTCGAGGTCGACTGCCTGCCGCAGCACTTGCCAGAATTCATTGAAGTCGATCTGGCCAACCTGGATGTCGGTGGCTCCATCCATCTGTCGGATCTCAAGGTGCCGGCGGGTGTGGAAATTCATGCGCTGATGCAAGGCGCCGACCACGACTTGCTGGTCGCCGCTATTCATGCGACGCGCACGTCCGACGCGGCCGAATAAGTCCTTCGGTGACGTGCTGTAGCGCGGGGTGAGGGGTGGTGTGACTTGACCAGCAGGTTTCGGCTGATCGTCGGGTTGGGCAATCCCACATCCCGTTATGAACAAACCCGGCATAACGCCGGGTTTTGGTTTTTGGATGCGATTGCCGAGCGGCAACGTGCAAGCTTCGCCTCGGATTCCCGCACGCAAGGATTGCTGGCTAAGGTGGAGTACGGTGGGGAGACGGTGTTTCTGCTCAAGCCCATGCAGTACATGAATCGAAGCGGAGGCGCGGTGTCGGTACTGGCGCATTTCTACAAAATTGCGCCGCAGCAGGTCCTGGTGGCTCACGACGAGCTGGATTTCGCGCCGGGCACCGTCAAGCTCAAGTCGGGCGGAGGGCATGGAGGTCACAACGGTCTGCGCGACATCGTTGCCCGTCTGGGTTCGCCCGACTTCGTGCGTCTGCGCATCGGTATAGGTCATCCGGGCGATCGCGATCAGGTAGTCAATTACGTGCTCGACCGTCCTTCCCGGCATGAGGCCGATCTGATCCGTGGGGCGGTAGAGCGTGCGGCGGCCTGCTATGAAGACTTGCAGGACGGCAAGTTGGAAGCCGTCATGAACCTACTGCATACGCGCTGAAGGGCCTCTTTGGTGATAGTCCCGGAAAAAGTGATGGGCGAGGGTTGACAGCAACTCGGCTATGGCCGAAAATTGCGGACTCTTTACGGAGGGGTTCCCGAGCGGTCAAAGGGATCAGACTGTAAATCTGACGGCTCTGCCTTCGAAGGTTCGAATCCTTCCCCCTCCACCAGATTGTTTTTGCGGGTGTAGTTCAATGGTAGAACCTCAGCCTTCCAAGCTGATGGCGTGGGTTCGATTCCCATCACCCGCTCCAGGTTCGAGAGTTTTGCCCATATAGCTCAGTCGGTAGAGCACTTCCTTGGTAAGGAAGAGGTCTCCGGTTCAAGTCCGGATATGGGCTCCAGTTTTTTTGAATGGCTGATTTTCCAGTACACAAGGGGTAATGGCGGATGTCCAAAGAGAAATTTTCGCGCACCAAGCCGCATGTGAACGTCGGCACGATCGGTCACGTCGACCACGGCAAGACCACGCTGACGGCGGCTCTGACCAAGATCGGTGCGGAGCGCTTCGGTGGTGAGTTCAAGGCGTACGATCAGATCGACGCGGCACCGGAAGAGCGCGAGCGCGGCATCACCATTGCTACCGCCCATGTGGAATACGAGTCCCCGAGCCGTCACTACGCTCACGTGGACTGCCCGGGTCACGCCGACTACGTGAAGAACATGATCACCGGCGCCGCGCAGATGGATGGCGCGATCCTGGTCTGTTCCGCTGCTGACGGCCCCATGCCGCAGACCCGCGAGCACATCCTGCTGGCCCGTCAGGTGGGCGTACCCTACATCGTCGTGTTCCTGAACAAGGCCGACATGGTGGACGACGCCGAGCTGATCGAGTTGGTGGAAATGGAAATCCGCGAACTGCTCAGCACCTACAACTTCCCGGGCGACGACACCCCGATCGTCATCGGTTCCGCGCTGAAGGCGCTGGAAGGTGATCAGAGCGACATCGGTGTGCCGGCTATCCACAAGCTGGTGCAGGCGCTGGATGATTACATCCCGCTGCCCGAGCGTCCGGTGGATCTGCCGTTCCTGATGCCCATCGAAGACGTGTTCTCCATCTCCGGTCGTGGCACCGTGGTGACCGGCCGTATCGAGCGCGGTAAAGTCAAGGTGGGCGAGGAAGTCGAGATCGTGGGCATCAAGGCCACCGTCAAGACCACCTGCACCGGTGTTGAAATGTTCCGCAAGCTGCTGGACGAAGGTCAGGCTGGCGACAACGTGGGCGTGCTGCTGCGCGGCACCAAGCGTGAGGACGTGGAGCGCGGTCAGGTATTGGCGAAGCCGGGTTCCATCACCCCGCACACCCATTTCGAAGCGGAAATCTACGTGCTGTCCAAGGAAGAAGGCGGTCGTCACACGCCGTTCTTCAATGGCTACCGCCCGCAGTTCTACTTCCGCACCACCGACGTGACCGGTTCGGTTGAGTTGCCGGAAGGCGTGGAGATGGTGATGCCGGGCGACAACATCAAGATCACGGTGAAGCTGATCGCGCCCATCGCCATGGAAGAAGGTCTGCGTTTCGCGGTTCGCGAAGGTGGTCGCACCGTAGGTGCCGGCGTCGTTTCCAAGGTTATCGAGTAATCGGTCTAAGAGTTGCTCCGGCCGGATCCAAGCGGCCGGAGTAGCGGTTCCATTGCGAAGGTTTTTACAGGTCAGTAGCTCAATTGGTAGAGCAGCGGTCTCCAAAACCGCAGGTTGGGGGTTCGAGCCCCTCCTGGCCTGCCATCTTTCGGCAGTCAAAGTAGTCCCCCCGTAGGTTACCTTTCAGAGAGCACTCATGGCAGCTCAAGCAGAACCCAGTGCATCGGCCTTTGATACCGCAAAGCTGGTCCTTGCAGTCGGTGTCATCATCGCCGGCATTGTCGGCTTTTACTATTTCTCGGCGCACGCTCTGCTCTATCGGGTCCTGGGTATGCTCGGCGTGGCCGGGGTTGCGATTGCGTTGATTTATAACACCGCCATGGGCGGCACCATCTGGGAATTTCTCAAGGAATCGCGGATGGAAGTGCGCAAGGTCATCTGGCCGACGCGTCAGGAGACGGTTCAGGCCACCCTCGTGGTAGTTGCCCTGGTGTTCCTGGTGGGTTTGATTCTGTGGTTGCTGGACATGTTCCTGTTCTGGGGTATTAGCTCCATGACCGGCCAGAAGGTGTGAGATGGCATTGCGCTGGTATGTCATCCACGCTTACTCGAATTTCGAGAACCAGGTCAAGAAGGCTCTGGAAGAGCGCATAAAGCGCGACGGCCTCGAGCATTACTTCGGCAAGGTTCTGGTGCCCACCGAGGAAGTGGTGGAAATGCGCCAGGGCCAGCAACGGAAGAGTGAGCGCAAATTCTTTCCCGGTTATGTGCTGGTTCAGATGGAGTTGAACGACGAAACCTGGCATCTGGTAAAGGACGTTCCGAGGGTGCTTGGATTTATTGGCGGCACCTCGGATAAGCCGGCTCCCATTACCGATGCGGAAGCCGAGGCCATCCTGAATCGGGTCGAGGCGGGCGTCAACAAGCCGCGTCCCAAGATTCTGTTCGAGGCGGGCGAGGTGGTGCGAGTCGTGGAAGGGCCGTTCAAGGACTTCAACGGCGTCGTAGAGGAGGTCAATTACGAAAAGAGCCGGCTGCGCGTCTCCGTGCTCATTTTCGGGCGCTCGACCCCGGTCGAGCTGGATTTCGGTCAGGTCGAAAAGGCCTGACCCCCGGCTTTAGTAGCCGGTTTTTTGTCCCGCCCGAAGGGGCTGGACGCCACTAACGGGGAGCTTGTCGCCGCAAGCGCTATACCCACTGGAGTCATTCAATGGCAAAAAAAATCACCGCGTACATCAAACTGCAAGTCAAGGCAGGTGAGGCCAATCCGAGTCCTCCTGTCGGCCCCGCGCTCGGTCAGCGCGGCGTCAACATCATGGAGTTCTGCAAGGCCTTCAACGCCCAGACCCAGAATGTCGAGAAAGGTCTGCCGCTGCCGGTGGTCATCACCGTGTACAGCGACCGCAGCTTCACCTTCATCACCAAGACCCCTCCAGCCTCCGTACTGCTGAAGAAAGCCACGGGCCTGAAGAGCGGCAGCGCGACCCCCAACACCAATAAGGTGGGCAAGGTCACGCGCGAGCAACTGGCGGAAATCGCTCAGGCGAAAATGCCGGACCTGACCGCTGCCGACATGGATGCGGCCATCCGCACCATCGCGGGCAGCGCGCGCAGCATGGGCCTTGAAGTGGAGGGTGTGTAATGGCCAAAGTTACCAAGCGTTTGAAGGCAATCAAGGAAAAGCTCGAGCCGGGTAAGGTATACCAGGCCGAGGAGGCTTTTACCCTGTTGAAGTCCATGTCCAAAGTCAAGTTCGTCGAGTCCATCGACGTGGCGGTGAATCTGGGTGTGGACCCGAGAAAGTCCGACCAGGCCGTGCGTGGCGCAACCGTGCTGCCCCGTGGCACCGGCAAGTCCGTGCGCGTGGCGGTGTTCAGCCAGGGTGCCAATGCCGAGGCCGCTCTGGCCGCCGGCGCCGATATCGTCGGGATGGATGACCTGGCTGCCCAGGTGAAGGCCGGCGAAATGAATTTCGACGTGGTGATCGCCTCTCCCGACGCCATGCGCGTCGTCGGTCAGTTGGGCCAGATCCTGGGTCCCCGCGGCCTGATGCCGAACCCCAAGGTTGGCACCGTGACGCCGGATGTGGCCACCGCCGTGAAGAATGCCAAAGCCGGTCAGGTACGCTACCGTACCGACAAGAAGGGCATCATCCATTGCACCATCGGTAAAGCCAGCTTCGAAGAGGCTGCCTTGAAGGAAAATCTTGAAGCGTTGCTGGTCGATCTGAAGAAGCTCAAGCCCAGCGCCTCCAAGGGCATCTATCTGAAGAAGATCACGGTCTCGTCCACCATGGGCCCAGGCTTGCCCGTGGATCAGGCCAATCTCGCGATTTAATTGAAAGACTTTGGGTTGCCGGTTTGACCGGTAACCGTCAAAGACCGCAGGTGCGGGGCGCAAGCCCTGCTTAATAGACGCAAGGAAACCTGCGCAGACGGTGTACTGAAGCCAAACATTGGTGAAAGGAGCCGTAAATGTATCCCGGGAGCAATCCTGGGGTTTTTTGGGCTCTGGATGGTTGACCCTAACTATTCAGATCGAGTTGCCGGAGGTAAAGAGTGGCACTGAGACTAGATGACAAGAAAGCAGTCGTCGCCGAAGTTGCTGCCATTGCCGCAAAAGCACATTCCGCGGTTGCCGCGGAATACCGTGGACTGACGGTTTCGAAGCTCACCGAACTTCGCAAGACCGCGCGCGAATCCGGAGTCTATCTCCGGGTGATCAAGAACACCTTGGCGCGCAAGGCTGTGGAAGGGACCGAATTCGCCTGCATGCAGGACGGTCTGGTGGGGCCCCTCATTCTTGCATTTTCGCTGGAAGATCCGGGTGCGGCTGGGCGTGTTATCGCCGCGTTCGCGAAGGACAACGACAAACTGGTTCCCAAACTGGTTGCCGTCGGCGGAAAGCAGTATGGGGCGTCGGAACTCGACAGGTTGTCCAAGCTGCCGACCCGCGATCAGGCTATTGGTATCCTCATGGGTACCATGAAAGCACCGGTCGAGAAGTTCGTCAGAACCTTGGCAGAACCCCACGCGAAGCTTGCGCGCACGGTGGCCGCGATTCGCGACCAGAAACAGGCCGCTTGATCGGCTTTACGCATCAAAGAATTGATTGGAGTTACAAATGGCTGTATCTAAAGAAGACATCCTGGAAACCATTTCCAACATGACCGTCATGGAAGTGGTGGACCTGATCTCCGCCATGGAAGAGAAGTTTGGCGTATCCGCCGCCGCCGCGGTTGCCGTGGCTGCTCCGGCTGCCGCTGCCGCTCCGGCTGCTGAGGAAAAGACCGAGTTCGACGTGGTCATGACCAGCTTCGGCGCCAACAAGGTCAACGTGATCAAGGTGGTTCGCGAACTGACCGGCCTGGGTCTGAAGGAAGCGAAGGACCTGGTGGAAGGCGTTCCTTCCACGGTCAAGGAAGCGGTCAGTAAGGACGAGTCCGAGAGCGTCAAGAAGAAACTGGAAGAAGCTGGCGCTTCGGTAGAAATCAAATAAGTTTGGTTTTACCTACGCCAACCCTTTCCATGGGCTGGCAGCCTTGAGCTGCCGGCCTTTCGGCGTTTTGAAAGGTTCCAGTGTGAACCCCTTTTTTCCGGGCGGATGCCAGCGAGTTGCGACAGTGTAGACCCATTATTTGGCCTGATTCAAATTTTTCTCTTCTTGTCGAAAGCTCCGGGCTTTCGAGGTAGACCCAGCGGTTATTTGTTGAAGCACACATAGGTAAGGAACCAACATGGCATATTCTTTTACCGAGAAAAAACGCATCCGTAAGAGTTTTGGCGAGCGCCAGGACGTCCTCGAAGTCCCCTATCTGTTGGCAACCCAGGTCGATTCCTACAAGAAGTTTCTTCAGGCCGATGCCCCGCACAGCCGCCGCGCCGATGATGGTCTGCACGCGGCGCTGAAGTCCGTCTTCCCCATCGAGAGCCATTCCGGCCATGCCGTGCTGGAATATGTCAGCTACCGTCTGGGCGAGCCCACCTTCGACGTGAAGGAGTGCCAGCAGCGCGGCACTACCTACGCAGCGCCCTTGCGCGTGTTGGTGCGCCTGGTGATCTACGACAAGGAAGCACCCGCCAGCGCCAAGGTGGTCAAGGACATCAAGGAGCAGGAGATCTACATGGGCGAAATCCCGCTCATGACTGACACCGGCACCTTCGTGGTCAATGGCACGGAGCGTGTCATTGTCTCCCAGTTGCATCGCTCGCCCGGTGTGTTCTTTGACCATGACCGCGGCAAGACCCATTCCTCGGGTAAGTTGCTGTTCAATGCCCGCATCATTCCCTACCGCGGTTCCTGGCTGGACTTCGAATTCGACCACAAGGACTGCGTCTACGTGCGCATCGACCGCCGCCGCAAGCTGCCTGCCACCGTGCTGTTGCGCGCACTCGGTTACAACAACGAGGACATCGTCCGCCTGTTCTTTGACACCAACCGCTTCAGCTTCGCCGGTGGTGACATCCTGCTGGACCTGATCCCGGAGCGCCTGCGTGGCGACATCGCCAGCTTCGATATCAGCGTCAACGACAAGGTGATCGTGGAGAAGGGGCATCGCATCACCGCCCGCCACATCCGTATGATGGAGAAGGAAGGCATCACCCAGATGCCGGTGCCGCGTGACTATCTGCACGGGAAGATCCTGGCCCATAACGTGGTCGATACCAGTTCGGGCGAACTGGTCGCGAAGGTCAACGACGAGATCACCGACGACCTCATCGGCAAGATGATGGCGGCGGGTGCGCCGGCGGTAGAGACCCTGTTCGTCAACGACCTGGACCGCGGGCCATACATCTCCAATGCCATGCGCATCGACACGACGGACAGCCAGCTCGACGCGCTGGTGGAGATCTACCGCATGATGCGCCCCGGCGAGCCGCCCACCAAGGAAGCGGCGCAGGCGCTGTTCGAGAACCTGTTCTTCACCGCCGACCGTTACGATCTATCCGCCGTGGGACGCATGAAGTTCAACCGGCGCCTTGGCCGCGCCGAGATCATCGGTGAGGGCGTGCTGTCCAAGGAAGACATCATCGACGTGCTCCGCGAGCTCATCAATATCCGTAATGGCAACGGCCAGGTGGACGACATCGACCATCTGGGCAACCGCCGCGTGCGTTCCGTGGGCGAAATGGTGGAGAACCAGTTCCGCCTGGGACTGGTGCGCGTGGAGCGCGCCGTGAAGGAGCGCCTGTCCCTCGCCGATGCGGAAGGCCTGATGCCGCAGGAAATCATCAATGCGAAGCCGGTGGCGGCGTCCATCAAGGAATTCTTCGGCTCCAGCCAGCTCTCCCAGTTCATGGACCAGAGCAACCCGCTGTCCGAGGTCACCCACAAGCGCCGAGTCTCGGCCCTGGGTCCGGGTGGTCTGGCGCGTGAGCGCGCCGGATTCGAGGTGCGCGACGTGCACACCACCCATTACGGTCGCGTTTGCCCCATCGAGACGCCGGAAGGTCCGAACATCGGTCTGATCAACTCCCTGGCCGTGTACGCCCGGACCAACGAGTACGGCTTCCTGGAGACGCCCTACCGCAAGGTGGTGGATGGCCGCGTGACCGAGGAGATTGAATACCTCTCCGCAATCGAGGAAGGCAAGTACTACATCGCCCAGGCCTCCGCGGCCCTGGACGAGAATGGTCGCCTGAAGGAAGACCTGGTTTCCGCTCGTTTCAAGGATGAATTCACGCTGTCCACGGCGGACAAGATCAACTACATGGACGTCTCGTCCAAGCAGATCGTGTCGGTGGCGGCCTCGCTGATTCCGTTCCTGGAACATGACGACGCCAACCGCGCGCTCATGGGTTCCAACATGCAGCGTCAGGCGGTGCCGACCCTGCGCACCGAGAAGCCACTGGTAGGAACCGGCATGGAGCGCATCGTCGCCAAGGACTCCGGCGTGGCGGTGATCGCCCGCCGCGGTGGCCTGATCGAATCGGTAGACGCCGGCCGCATCGTGGTGCGGGTCAACGACGATGAAACCGAGGCCGGCATCCCGGGCGTGGACATCTACAACCTGACCAAGTACACCCGTTCCAACCAGAATACCTGCATCAACCAGCGTCCTTTGGTGAAGACCGGCGACCGGGTGTCAAGAAATGACATCCTGGCGGATGGCCCCTCCACCGATATGGGCGAACTGGCCCTGGGGCAGAACCTGCTGGTGGCCTTCATGCCCTGGAACGGCTACAACTTCGAGGACTCCATCCTGATCTCGGAGCGCGTGGTGCAGGATGACCGTTTCACCACCATCCACATCGAGGAAAAGACCTGCGTCGCCCGCGACACCAAGCTGGGGCCGGAGGAAATCACGGCCGATATCCCCAACGTGGGCGAGGCGGCCCTGGCCAAGCTGGACGAATCCGGCATTGTCTACATCGGCGCCGAGGTCAAGGCGGGCGACATCCTGGTGGGCAAGGTCACGCCCAAGGGCGAGACCCAGCTGACGCCGGAAGAAAAGCTGCTGCGCGCGATCTTTGGCGAGAAGGCTTCGGACGTGAAGGATACCTCCCTGCGCGTGCCTTCCGGCATGGACGGCACCGTGATCGACGTGCAGGTGTTTACCCGCGATGGCGTCAAGAAGGATGAGCGTGCCCGTCAGATCGAGCAGGCCGAAATCGAGCGGGTCAAGAAAGACCTTAACGATCAGTTGCGCATCATCGAGAAGGACATCTTCGACCGCGTGGAAGCGATGCTGCTGGACAAGCCGGCCGACTCCGGGCCGAACAGCCTCAAGGGTGGCTCGACGGTCAGCAAGGCGTATCTGGAAGGCCTGAAGCCCTCCCAGTGGCTGGAAATCCGGATGCAGGACGAAGACCTGAATGTTCAGCTGGAAGCCATCGCCGAACAGATCCAGCAGCAGCGTGAAGAGATGAACCGCCGCCTGGAGGAGAAGCGCAAGAAGATCACCATGGGCGATGATCTGGCGCCGGGCGTGCTGAAGATGGTCAAGGTCTACCTGGCGGTGAAGCGCCGCATCCAGCCCGGCGACAAGATGGCCGGCCGCCACGGCAACAAGGGTGTGATCTCGCAGATCGTGCCGGTGGAAGACATGCCCTACAGCGCCGACGGCACGCCGGTCGACATCGTCCTGAACCCGCTGGGCGTGCCCTCCCGCATGAACGTGGGCCAGGTGCTGGAGACCCACCTGGGTTGGGCCGCCAAGGGGCTGGGTATCAAGATCGGCAAGATGTTGGAGGCCCAGGCCAAGGTGCAGGAACTGCGTGGTTTCCTCGAGCAGATCTATAACCGCACCGGGCGTCCTGAGGACATTGCCAGCCTGTCCGATACCGAAGTGCTGGAGCTTTCGTCCAACCTGCGGCATGGCGTGCCCATGGCGACGCCGGTGTTCGACGGCGCCACCGAGGAGAACATCCGCGAAATGCTGCGCTTGGCGGACCTGCCGGCCACCGGCCAGACCCGGCTCTTTGACGGCCGCACGGGCGATGCTTTCGAGCGCGACGTAACGGTGGGCTACATGTACATGCTGAAGCTGAACCACCTGGTGGACGACAAGATGCACGCCCGTTCCACCGGACCTTACAGCCTGGTTACCCAGCAGCCGCTGGGCGGCAAGGCGCAGTTCGGCGGCCAGCGTTTCGGCGAGATGGAAGTCTGGGCGCTGGAGGCTTACGGCGCCGCCTATACCTTGCAGGAGATGTTGACGGTGAAGTCGGACGACGTGAACGGCCGCACCAAGATGTACAAGAACATCGTGGATGGCGACCATCGAATGGAAGCGGCAATGCCCGAATCATTCAACGTATTGATCAAGGAGATTCGTTCTCTCGGCATAAATATCGAGCTGGAACAGGATTAAGGCCAGAACCGCGGCGCCCGTCGCAGGCGCCGCGGCAATGCGAGTCCTTTTGGGTGAGAGTGCGGCCGGATTTGATGATTTAGGAGATGCCCCGTGAAAGATCTGATTAATTTTTTGAAGCGCCAGAGCCAGACCGAAGAATTCGATGGAATTCGTATCAGCCTGGCGTCCCCCGACATGATCCGTTCCTGGTCCTATGGCGAGGTCAAGAAGCCCGAGACCATCAACTACCGTACCTTCAAGCCGGAGCGTGACGGCCTGTTCTGCGCCAAGATATTCGGGCCCGTCAGCGACTACGAATGCCTCTGCGGCAAATACAAGCGCCTCAAGCACCGCGGCGTGATCTGCGAAAAGTGCGGCGTGGAAGTCACCCTGTCCAAGGTACGCCGCGAGCGCATGGGCCACATCGAGCTGGCCAGCCCGGTGGCTCACATCTGGTTCCTCAAGTCGCTGCCTTCCCGCATCGCCCTGCTGCTGGACATGACCCTGCGCGAAATCGAGCGGGTGCTGTATTTCGAGTCCTATGTGGTGATCGATTCGGGCATGACGCCGCTGCAGCGTGGCGGCTTGATGACCGAGGAGGAGTTCTACGAGGCCACCCAGCAGTACGGTGACGAGTTCACCGCGAAGATGGGCGCCGAGGC
Organism: Methyloterricola oryzae; assembly: GCF_000934725.1. Lineage (NCBI taxonomy): Bacteria > Pseudomonadati > Pseudomonadota > Gammaproteobacteria > Methylococcales > Methylococcaceae > Methyloterricola > Methyloterricola oryzae. Next base: position 67,223 of record NZ_JYNS01000006.1, on the reverse strand, counting down.
CATCCGCGAACTGCTCAAGACCATGGATCTGCAGGCGGAAGTGCAGATGCTGCGCGAGGAAATCGACGGCACCAACTCCGAGACCAAGATCAAGAAGCACACCAAGCGCCTCAAGGCCATTGAGTCTTTGATCATCTCCAACAACCGCCCGGAGTGGATGATCCTGACGGTGCTGCCCGTGCTGCCGCCGGAGCTGCGCCCCCTGGTGCCCCTGGACGGCGGCCGCTTCGCGACTTCGGACCTGAATGACCTGTATCGCCGCGTCATCAACCGTAACAACCGCTTGAAGCGCCTACTGGACCTCAATGCGCCGGATATCATCGTGCGCAACGAAAAGCGCATGCTGCAGGAAGCCGTGGACGCGCTGCTGGACAACGGCCGTCGCGGCCGGGCCATCACCGGCTCCAACAAGCGTCCTTTGAAGTCCCTGGCCGACATGATCAAGGGCAAGCAGGGCCGTTTCCGCCAGAACCTGCTGGGCAAGCGCGTCGACTACTCCGGCCGTTCCGTGATCGTGGTGGGCCCGACCCTCAAGCTGCATCAGTGCGGCCTGCCCAAGAAGATGGCCTTGGAACTGTTCAAGCCCTTTATCTTCAGCAAGCTGCAGTTCCGTGGTTTGTCCACCACCATCAAGGCGGCCAAAAAGATGGTCGAGCGTGAGAGCGCCGAGGTGTGGGATATCCTGGACGAGGTGATCCGCGAGCATCCGGTGATGCTGAACCGCGCGCCGACCCTGCACCGTCTGGGCATCCAGGCCTTCGAACCGACTCTGGTGGAGGGCAAGGCGATCCAGTTGCACCCCCTCGTGTGCACCGCGTTCAACGCCGACTTCGACGGCGACCAGATGGCCGTGCACGTGCCGCTGTCCCTGGAAGCGCAGCTGGAGGCGCGCACCCTGATGATGGCCACCAACAACATCCTATCGCCCGCCAACGGCGAGCCCATCATCAACCCGACCCAGGACGTGGTGCTGGGGCTCTATTACATGAGCCGCGAGCGGGTCGGCGCCCGGGGCGAAGGCATGATCTTCTCCGACACCGACGAGGTGATGCGGGCCTTCCAGAACAAGCAGCTGGATCTGCAGGCCAAGGTCACGGTGCGTATCCGCGAAGTGCTGCTGGACGAGAATGGCGCACTCAAGGATCCGGTGATCCGCCGTGTCGAGACCACCGCAGGCCGCGCACTGATCTCGACCATCGTGCCGGACGGCATGGGTTTTGATCTGATCAACCAGGACATGACCAAGAAGGCCATCTCCCGCCTGATCAATCATTGCTACCGCACCCTGGGCGTGAAGACCTCGGTGGTGTTCGCCGACCAGCTGATGTACATGGGCTTTTCCTACGCCACCCGTGCCGGCGTTTCCATCGGCTTCGAGGACATGGCGGTGCCGGAGCGCAAGGAGGAGATCATCAGCATTGCCGAGCAGGAAGTGAAGGAAATCCAGAACCAGTATGCCTCGGGTCTGGTCACCGACGGTGAGCGCTACAACAAGGTGGTGGACATCTGGTCTCACGCCAATGACCAGGTGGCCAAGGTGATGATGGAGGGCCTGGGTACCGAAGACGCGGTGGACAAGAACGGCAACACCGTGCAGCAGAAGTCCTTCAACTCCATCTATATGATGGCCGACTCCGGCGCCCGAGGCTCGGCGGCGCAGATTCGTCAGCTGGCGGGCATGCGCGGCCTGATGGCCAAGCCCGACGGCTCCATCATCGAGACGCCCATCACGGCCAACTTCCGCGAAGGTCTGGACGTGTTGCAGTACTTCATTTCCACCCACGGCGCCCGGAAAGGTCTGGCCGACACCGCGCTCAAGACCGCCAACTCTGGTTACCTGACCCGCCGCCTGGTGGACGTGGCGCAAGACCTGGTGATCACCGAAGACGATTGCGGCACCAATGACGGTCTGCTGATGTCGCCACTGATCGAAGGCGGCGACGTGGTCGAGCCTTTGGCGGAGCGCGTGCTGGGCCGCGTGCTGGCCGAGGATATCCACAATCCGTCCACGGACCAGTTGGTGGTGGAGGCCGGCACCCTGCTGGACGAACACTGGGTGGCGGTGCTGGAAGATCACGGTATCGACAACGTGCGCGTGCGCTCGGTGATCACCTGCAAGACCCGCTATGGCGTGTGCTCGTCTTGCTACGGGCGCGACCTGGGCCGTGGCCACAAGGTGAATATCGGCGAGGCCATCGGCGTCATCGCGGCGCAATCCATCGGCGAGCCGGGAACCCAGCTGACCATGCGTACCTTCCACATCGGTGGCGCGGCCTCGCGTATGGCCTCCATCAACAATGTGGAAGTGAAGTCCAGCGGCTCCATCAAGCTGACCAACCTGAAGACCGTTAAGAACAAGGACGGGTTGCTGGTGGCCGTGTCACGCTCCGGCGAAGTGAGCGTGATCGACGAGCATGGCCGTGAGCGCGAACGCTACAAGATCCCCTACGGCGCAGTGCTTTCCGTGGAGGACGGCTCTTCCGTGCGAGGCGGCCAGGTCGTTGTGAACTGGGATCCGCACACCCACCCGGTTATCACCGAGGTGAAGGGTATTGCCCAGTTGGTGGATTTCGTCGACGGCCTCACGGTACGCGAAAAATCGGACGAAGTGACCGGTCTGAGCTTCATGGAAGTCATCGATCCCAAGCAACGCGGCGGCGCCGGCAAGGAACTGCGCCCCATGGTGAAGCTGGTGGACGAGCAGGGCAACGGCATCTTCATTCCGTCCACCGAGATTCCGGCGCAGTACTACCTGCCCTCGGGCGCCATCGTCGGCATCCGCGACGGCAACCCGGTGGAAGTGGGCGACGTGCTGGCGAGGATTCCCCAGGAGTCTTCAAAGACCCGCGACATTACCGGCGGTCTGCCGCGTGTGGCGGACTTGTTCGAGGCGCGCAAGACCAAGGATCCGGCGATCCTGGCGGAAGCCACCGGCACCGTCAGCTTCGGCAAGGAGACCAAGGGCAAGCGTCGCATCGCCATCACCGACGCGGCTGGCAACGTGCACGAGACCATGATCCCGAAATGGCGTCACGTCACCGTGTTCGAAGGCGAGCATGTGGAACAGGGCGAAACCATCGCCGAAGGCGAGCTGACGCCTCATGACATCCTGCGTCTGCGCGGCGTAGCCGACCTGTCGTCCTATCTGGTGAAGGAAATTCAGGACGTGTACCGCCTGCAAGGCGTGAAGATCAACGACAAGCACATCGAGGTGATCATTCGTCAGATGCTGCGCAAGGTGGAAATCACCTCGCCCGGCGACACCATCTTCCTCAAGGGTGAGCAGGTGGACCGCGCCCGCTTCTTGGAGGAGAACGAGCGCGTGGAGGCGGAGGGCAAGATCCCGGCGTGCTTCGAGGCGGTGCTCATGGGCATCACCAAGGCGTCCCTCTCCACCGAGTCGTTCATCTCCGCGGCATCCTTCCAGGAAACCACCCGCGTGCTGACGGAAGCCGCGATCCGCGGTCTCAGCGACAAGCTCATGGGCTTGAAGGAGAACGTCATCGTCGGCCGCCTGATTCCGGCGGGCACCGGCCTGGCTTACCACCTGGAACGAAAGCAGAAAGCGCGCCTCGGCGAGATGGAGGAAGCGGAGACGACGACGCTGGATGCTGGCGAGGTCGAGGAAGCTCTGAAGCAGGCCTTGAGCATGTAAGTCACAGCCGCTGCCGGCGCCGTTTGCTGGTTGTCAAATGGCGCCGAAGCAGTAAAATGCCTTCATCCGTTATGGACTCTCGAAAAGCCCGCCCTTCGTGGCGGGCTTTGCCATATCCGAATGGTCCGAGAGTAACCGATTTTGCGCGGGCGCATTTCAATTCTGTAAGCATTGGGGAGCAAGAACGAAAATGAAGACAAAGACCTTGTGGAGCGTGGCGGCGGGGGTTGGGCTCCTGTTGGGCACCCAGGCGGCGCTTGCCGCGGCACCGGACACGACAGAGGGCCAGACCAAGTTTTACACCTGCGTGGGTTGTCACGGCATCAAGGGCTACAGCAACGCGTTCCCCACCTATGCGGTGCCCAAGCTGGGCGGACAGCACGCCGATTACGTGGTCGCAGCGCTGAAGGCCTACCAGAGCGGAGGCCGCAAGCACGGTAGTATGGAAGGTAACTCTTCCGGCTGGAGCGAGGACGACTTCAAGGCCATCGCAGCTTATGTGGCCAAGTTCCGCTCTATCAACGAGGAAAACCCCATTACCGGCAATCCCGCGGCAGGCAAGAGCAAGGCCGAGACCTGCGGCGCTTGCCACGGCGAGGACGGCAACAGCGCCGACGCCAGCAACCCCCGTCTGGCCGGACAGTACGAAAGCTACTTGATCAAGGCCTTGGAGGATTACAAGTCCGGCGTTCGCAAGAACGCCATCATGAACGGGATGGCAGCCGGCCTGTCCGCCGAGGACATCAAGGATATCTCCGCCTATTACGCCAGTCAGAAGAAGGGCCTGACAGTGGTTCAGGACTGACGGCTGGTCGCTTCGCCTGACTGACGCCAGGGCTCGGGGAGCTTTTCCCGGGCCCTTTGCATTTCAGGCGTGGGTTGCACCATCGTGGAGGCCGCCGCGGAATCTGATAGAATCGTTCGCGTCGTCACCACGGGAAACGCTACATGACTCGAATCTTATCGGCGTTCACGCTGCTTGCCTGTGTGCCGCTCTGCGCCTTCGGGGCGGACGAGCCGGCCAGGACGCCTGAGCCTGGCGTGAAGGAGAGGGTGGTCATGGGCTGGCTGGAATCGATCTTCGTCAAGCCCTGGAACCGAAGGCTTACCGCCAAGCTGGATACGGGGGCCAAGACATCGTCCCTGCATGCGGACAAGATCGAGCATTTCAGCAAGAGCGGCGAGCCCTGGGTGCGCTTCACCCTGGAAGACATCGAGGGACGTCACCAGGAGCCGATCAAGGTGGAGAAGCCTCTGCTGCGCACGGCCTACATCAAGAGCCACCAGCGCCAGTCCTCCAAACGCGACGTGGTGATGATGGATATCTGCAAGAACGGGCGGGACTACCAGGCAGAGTTCAACCTGGTCGACCGCAGTAATTTCAATTATCCGGTGCTACTGGGCAGGGCCTTTCTCAAGGACGTTGCCCTGGTGGACGCCAACGCGACCTTTCTGTTCCGCGGCGAGGACGATCCCTGCTACAAGGCCACCGCCAAGTCCGATAAGTGAAGCCGTTCGCCGACGCGCGCCGCCTTGCGAAACTTCCACGTTAAGATCCTTGCCTTGGTCCTGACGACCATCGGCCTGTCCTTGTGCTACTACAAGGTGACACGCCTCGGGCTGCCCCTGTTGCCTACGGAACAGGCGGATGTGTGGGCTGTTGAGGCCCGCATCGAGTTCAAGGCGCACCGGGAGACCCCCATCAAGGCCCAGTTCTACATCCCCCGTGGGCCTGCCGGTTTCACTGTGGTGGACGAGAACTTCGTCTCCAGCAGCTACGGCCTGACCACCGAGGATGATGGGCTGCATCGTGCGGCCCAGTGGGCGGTGCGCCAGTCCAGCGGGTATCAGGTCCTGTACTATCGCATCCATCTGGCGCGCGATCCGGCCCTGGGTTCAGGGCCCGCCAACCTCGATCCGCCCAGCTGGACGCCTCCCAAGTTCTCGGACTTGATCCGGCCCGCTGTCAATGCGGTGCTGGAAGAGGCGCGCAGCAAGTCCGCCGATACGCTCTCGTTTGCCCGCGCCGTGCTCATGCGCCTGAATGCCCAGACGCCGGACGCCAATGTCAGCCTGCTGCGGCAGGATGCCGATACGCCGACCGAATGGACCCGGCGCATGGTGAATATCCTGCTGGGAGGCAACATCCCGGCGCGGCTGGCGTACTTGCTGCCGCTCAAGGATGGCGTGAAGCATGGCGAATTGGTGTCCTGGATCCAGGTCTACGATGGCAGCCAGTGGCAGACGCTCAATCCGCAGACGGGCGAGCCGGGCCTGCCCCGCGACGCCATCGTCTGGCATGTGGGAGATTCGCCGGTGCTCGAGGTAACCGGCGGGCGCTTCATCAAGCTGACATTCTCGGTCAGCAAGCATACCCAGGAAATGACCCTGATCGCCGAGCAGCGGGCGCGCAAGATGGGCTCGCGCATCATGGAGTTCTCATTGTTCAGCCTGCCGGTGCAGACCCAGAACGTCTACAAGGTGCTGCTGCTGGTGCCTGTTGGCGCGTTCCTCATCGTCCTCCTGCGCAATGTCATCGGGTTCAAGACCTTTGGCACCTTCATGCCTATCCTCATCGCGCTGGCCTTCCGCGAGACCAAGCTGGTGTGGGGCGTGGCGCTGTTTTCCCTGGTCGTCGCCATGGGGCTGGTGATCCGCTTCTACCTGGAATACCTGAAATTACTGCTGGTGCCTCGGCTGGCCTCGGTCTTGACCATCGTCATCCTGCTCATGGCCGCCATCAGCCTGATCAGTTACAAACTAGGCATCGACCGCGGTGTGTCGGTGGCGCTGTTCCCCATGGTCATCATGGCCATGACCATCGAGCGCATGTCCCTGGTTTGGGAGGAGCTCGGGCCGCTGGAGGCCATGCATCAAGGGCTGGGCAGTCTGATCGTGGCGGTGCTCGGATACCTGCTGATGAGCAGCGAACTGCTGGGGCATCTGTCCTTCGTGTTTCCGGAATTGTTGCTGGTGGTGCTTGCCGCCACCTTGCTGCTAGGCCGCTATACGGGCTACCGCCTGACGGAACTGTGGCGGTTCCGCGCCGCGCTGAAGGATCCTTAGATGCCGTCTTGGCTTGACCGGCTCATGCCGTGGCGACGCCTGCGCGCGCTCGGTATCATGGGGATGAACGAGCGCAACGCCGATTTCATCTTTCGCTACAACCCTAGAAGCCGCTTTCCCTTGGTTGACGACAAGCGCCGGACCAAGGAGCTGGCCCTGGCCGCGGGAATCGCCGTGCCGCGGCTTTATGCCGTGGTGGAAATCGAGCACCAGATCGAGGGAATTCATGACCTGCTGGCGCCTTTCGAGGACTTTGCCATCAAGCCGGCGCATGGCAGCGGTGGCGAAGGCATCCTGGTGGTGGTGGGGCGCAGCAACGGCCGCTACCGGCTGGCCAACGGGCTGCTCATCGACGAGGACGAACTGGGACACCACATTTCCAACATCCTCAATGGAATGTACAGCTTGGGCGGGTTGCCGGACTGCGCCCTGATCGAATACCGGGTCAGGTTCGACCCCCTGTTTCAGGACGTCAGCTACCAAGGCGTGCCGGATATCCGCACCGTGGTGTTCCGAGGCGTTCCGGTCATGGCCATGATACGCTTGCCCACCCGAGTTTCCGACGGCAAGGCCAATTTGCACCAGGGGGCGGTGGGCGTTGGCATCGATCTCGCCGATGGGCGCACCTACTGTGGCGTCTGGCACGAGAACCAGGTGGAGTACCACCCGGATACGGGCGGCGAGGTGATGGGACTGGAGATTCCCCACTGGGATGACATCCTCGCGCTCACGGCGCGCTGCCATGACCTCGTAGGGTTGGGGTATCTGGGCGTCGACATCGTGTTGGACGAAGCATTGGGGCCCTTGATGCTGGAAATGAACGCGCGTCCGGGGCTGAGCATCCAGTTGGCCAACCGCGCGGGCCTGTTGCCGCGCCTGCGTCGTGTAGAGGCCATGCGAGCCGTTCCGGAATCGGTCGAGGAGCGGGTTGCCCTGGCCCGCTCCCTGGCAGGAGTCGGGTGATCGAGGCTTCCGCCGCGACGGCAGGCTGCCGCTTCCGTTCGGATAAGGTAGAATGCGCCAGCCAGGGACCGGCCGGCGGGCCGCTGCCGCTATTGTCACACAACTGTCATATTCGGCTGGTAAAAATCGGCGGGCTCCGGGCCTGCGTATAAAAAGTGAGCCCGCTTATTCATTTGTCCATGGGAGTTAGCATGAAGAATACATTACTGGCCTTGGCCGCCGCAGGATCTGCTTTGCTGTGTGTGGCCCAGGCCGACGCCGCCGGCCGTGACAACATCAGCATCGTCGGTTCCTCGACCGTGTATCCATTCTCGACGGTGGTGGCCGAGCAGCTGGGCCGCGGCGGTAAATTCAAGACGCCCAAAGTGGAGTCGACCGGCACCGGTGGTGGCATCAAGCTGTTTTGCAGCGGCGTGGGCGTGGACTTTCCCGATATCGCCAATGCCTCGCGGCGCATGAAGAAGACCGAGTTCGAAGCCTGCCAGAAAGCGGGGGTGAAAGGCATCGCAGAGGTCAAAATTGGCTTTGATGGCATCGTCCTCGCCCATTCAAAAAAGTCCAAGGGAATCGATCTGACCCGCAAGGAACTCTTCCTGGCCCTGGCCAAGAAGGTGCCCGATCCGGCCTGCAAGAAGGACTGTGACGGCAAGCTGGCGGAAAATCCCTATAAAACATGGAATCAGATCAACCCCAAATTGCCGAAGACCAAGATCGAGGTGCTGGGGCCCCCGCCCACCTCGGGTACCCGCGACGCGTTCGCCGAACTGGCCCTTGAGGGCGGCTGTCAGGCGTTCCCCTGGATCAAGGCCCTGAAGGAGAAGGACGAGGCGGCGTACAAGAGCACCTGTCAGACCGTGCGCGAGGATGGCGCCTACGTGGAAGCGGGGGAGAACGACAACCTGATCGTGCAGAAACTGGAGGCCAACCCCAATGCTGTGGGCATTTTCGGCTTTAGTTTCCTGGACCAGAACACGGACAAAGTCGCGGCGGAGCGCATCGACGGCGTGGACCCCGGCTTCGAGACCATCGCCGATGGCAAGTACAGCATCTCGCGCCCCCTGTTCTTTTATGTGAAGACGGCGCACGTGGGCATGATTCCCGGCATCGATGCCTACATCGCCGAATTTACCAGCGAGAAGGCTTCCGGCAGCGAGGGCTATCTGGCCGACAAGGGCCTGATTCCACTGCCTGAGGAGGAGCGCAAAGCGGTGGCCGAGGACGCAAAAAAGCTGAAACCGCTCGTGCTGTAACAATTTCTTAGCGTAAGCCTGATAATGTACGGCCGGAGATGTTCCTCCGGCCGTGCGTTTTTGAGTCAAGACCCGAATGCAAAAATCCACCCTGTTATTTCTGCTCCTGCTCCTCAGCGCCCTGGCCTTCCAGATAGGCCGGCAAAGGTCCTTGCAGGTGGCGGGTGGCCGGATCGGAAACCTGCATTCACTGCCCAGCTATTATGGCTACTACACGGCGCTGTGGTGCGGCCTGCCGGCGTTGGTCCTCCTCTTGCTGTGGATGGGGTGCGAATCCACGGTCATCAGCCAGTTGCTGCTGGCGGATATGCCGCCGGATATCGCGGCCCTGGATGCCAACCAGCAGGAGTTGTGGCTCAACGATGTCAAGAATGTGGCCGCAGGCCAAGGCAGCGGTGAGCCGTCGCCGGCTACCATTGCCGCCGCCGAGCATTTCCGTTCCTTGCGTCAGTTCAGCAGTCTGCTGCTGAGCCTTATCGCCGGCTGCATGGCCATCGCAGGCGCCGCATTTGCCCGTCAGCGCATCTGCCGTGAGCAGCGCGCGCGCAACGAGGTGGAACAGGTACTAATGTATTTCCTGGTGGGCAGCTCGCTGGTTGCGATACTCACCACTGTCGGCATCGTCCTGTCGGTGCTGTTTGAATCCATCCGGTTCTTCCAGCAGGTGTCCCTCGGCGAATTTCTGTTCGGCCTGAACTGGAGTCCCCAGGTAGCCATCCGCGCCGACCAGGTGGGCTCATCCGGGGCGTTCGGGGCTGTGCCCCTGTTCACCGGCACCCTGCTGATATCGGCGATCGCCATGACCGTGGCCGTTCCCATCGGGCTGCTGTCGGCCATCTACCTGTCAGAGTATGCCAGTCTGCGGTTCCGCGCCGTGGCCAAGCCGCTGCTGGAAATCCTGGCGGGCATTCCCACCGTGGTTTACGGTTTTTTCGCGGCCTTGACCGTGGCACCTTTCATTCGCGATCTGGGTACCCAGGCGGGTCTGGAGGTGTCGTCCGAAAGCGCCCTGGCGGCGGGACTGGTGATGGGCATCATGATCATCCCCTTTGTTTCGTCTCTGTCCGATGACTTCATCAACGCGGTTCCGCAGTCATTGCGTGATGGGGCCTATGCACTCGGTGCGACCCAGGCGGAAACCATCCGCAAGGTGGTGATTCCGGCGGCGCTACCCGGTATCGTCGGCGGCATTCTGCTGGCTGTCTCGCGCGCCATCGGCGAGACCATGATCGTGGTCATGGCGGCGGGTCTTTCCGCCAATCTCACGGCCAATCCGCTGGAAGCGGTGACCACCGTCACCACCCAAATCGTCACCTTGCTGGTGGGCGACCAGGAATTCGACAGTCCCAAAACCCTGGCAGCATTCGCGCTGGGTCTGATCCTCTTTCTGGTGACCCTGGCGCTCAACATCTTGGCGCTGCATATCGTGCGCAAATACCGTGAACAATATGAGTGATCCTCACAGTAAGCCCCGCGCGCCGTCCAAAGGCGTACAGACTCAGGAGAAAGTACGTGCCGGACTGGCCAGGCGGCGAGCGGCCGAAACGCGATTCCGCTTGTATGGGCTGATCTCCATATCCGTGGGCTTGATCTTTCTGGCCATCCTGTTCACCAGCATCATCCGTAACGGCTACCCGGCCTTTCGCCAGACCTACGTGGGGCTGGATGTGCAGTTCGACCCGGCGATTCTCGTGCCGGACGGGAAGGTCGACGCCGAGGCGCTGGCCAATGCCGATTATGCCGCCTTGCTCAAGGCCAGCCTGGCGCAACTGTTCCCCGAGGTGAGCGGCCGCCAGCAGAAGCGCGCCCTTTACGGCTTGCTCAGCACGGGGGCCGCCTACGAACTGCGCGACCGTCTCGCCGCAAACCCCGAGCTTCTGGGCAAGACGGAACGGGTTTGGGTCACGGGCAGCGACAACCTCGACCTGTTCATCAAAGGCCATGTCGATCGCGGCGTTCCGGAGGCGGAGAGGCCGCTCAAGGATGAACAGATCGCCTGGATAGACAAGCTGATGGCGGAAGGGTGCATCGAACTGCGCTTCAACACCACGTTCTTTACCGCCGGTGATTCCAGGGAACCGGAGCTTTCGGGTATTTTCGGTGCGCTCATGGGGTCCGTGTTCACGGTCATGGTCACCTTGGCGCTGTCCTTCCCCGTGGGCATCGCCACCGCGATCTACCTGGAGGAATTTGCGCCACGCAACCGCTGGACCGATGTGATCGAGGTGAACATCAACAACCTGGCGGCGGTGCCCTCCATTGTCTTCGGTCTGCTGGGGCTTGCGGTATTCATCAATTTCTTTGGGCTGCCGCGTTCCTCGCCCCTGGTCGGTGGCCTGGTGCTGACGCTGATGACCCTGCCGGTGATCATCATCGCCGGCCGCTCCGCGCTCAAGGCCGTTCCGCCTTCGATCCGTGAGGCGGCACTGGGCATAGGCGCCTCGCACATGCAGACCGTGTTTCATCACGTACTGCCCCTGGCCATGCCTGGCATGCTTACCGGCGCGATCATCGGCATGGCGCGGGCGCTGGGAGAAAGCGCCCCCTTGCTGATGATCGGCATGGTGGCCTTCATCGTCGACATTCCCACCAGCGCGCTGCAGCCGGCTACCGTGTTGCCGGTGCAGATCTATCTCTGGGCCGACAGTCCGGAGCGCGGGTTTGTGGAGCGTACGTCCGCCGCCATCCTCGTGCTGCTCACGTTCCTGATCATCATGAACGGGGTGGCCGTCTACCTGCGCAAGCGTTACGAGCGGCGTTGGTGATTACCGCTGGAGTCCGAGTTGTCCTATGGTTGGCCACGCCTTAGAATTCGAAAAAACAGAGAGCCTTGGGATGAGAAATCCGGAAAAGACACCTTCCTCCGCCGCGTTTTCCCGCGATCACGGGAAGACAGTGGGAGAGATCAAGGCGCAGAACCCCCGGATTCAGTGCCGTGGTGTGGACGTCTATTACGGCGAAAAGCACGCCATCCACGGTGTCAGCCTGGAGGTGGGGCGCAATGAGGTCATCGCCCTGATCGGTCCTTCCGGTTGCGGCAAGTCCACGTTTCTGCGCTGCCTGAACCGCATGAACGACACCATCGTCGGGTGCCGCGTCACCGGCGAGATTTTGTTGGACGGCCAGGACATCTACAGTGGCGGGATGGATGTGGTGCCCTTGCGCGCCCAGGTGGGCATGGTGTTCCAGAAGCCCAATCCCTTTCCCAAGAGCATTTTCGAGAATGTCGCCTATGGTCCGCGCATACACGGACTGGCTTCGGGCAAGGTGGAACTGGAGGAGATCGTCGAAACATCCCTGCGCCGTGCGGGACTCTGGGACGAGGTGAAGGACTACCTGCATCACCCCGGCACCGGGCTCTCCGGTGGTCAGCAACAGCGGCTTTGCATAGCCCGAACCATCGCCGTCAGCCCCGAGGTGATCCTCATGGACGAGCCTTGCTCGGCCCTGGATCCCATCGCGACCGCCAAGATCGAGCAGTTGATCGACGAGTTGCGCGAGGACTACACCATCGCCATCGTGACCCATTCCATGCAGCAGGCGGCGCGCGTTTCGCAGCGCACGGCCTATTTCCACCTGGGCAAGCTGATTGAGGTGGGCGATACCGCACAAGTGTTCACCAACCCCCGTCATCAGCTGACCGAAGACTACATCACCGGCCGTTTCGGTTAGGCCCCTGTTGGCCTGACCGCCGGGCCATCGCCGCCGCGTTTAGCCTTTTCGTAGTAGAATCCCGACCCTGCCTATGCGTTCAGGCGCCGCCCGGCGCCGGGGGAGTCGATTGTTGCACCGTTTGCGAAGCACCGGCCTGAGCGGCCCGGAGCGAGACATGATCCGCCTGGAATCAAACCGGTACGGACAGGCTGCGGCCTGGAGCGCCGCCTTGCTCATCGCCGCAGTACTGAGCGGCTGTTCCGGGACACGCGAGTTGAGCCTTGGCCGCCCTTCCGTTCAGTCCGAGCCGGTACCGGCGCTCGCCGGGCGCGGCACGGTGGAGGCTGACGCCTACTATGTGCAACTGGTTTCGGAGTTTGAACTCAGCCCGGATGTCGCGGAGGACGAGGTATGCCGCGACCTGGGCGGTAGCTACCGCAAGGGCGGAACCACCTCGCTGGTCCTGTTCGACGTGCGCAACGACACTCTCAAGTTCCATCGGGAAGCGCCGGCGCTGGCCTATCGTTCCGCCTCGTCCCGGTGCAGCTTTAGCCTGGACGCCAAGAAAGTTTATCTGAGCCCCTGGATGCGGCTGGACGCCGGACAGGACGCGCAGGTGGACTACCGTCTCGCCACCACCAGCGATGATCAATTGGATACGGGCAAGCTGGGCAGCGACATCAACCTGGCCAGCAATGTGCTGGCACTCACCGGCGTCGGCACGGGGGTCGCGCTGGTGGGCAAGCTGGCCTCCGGCTGGATGCTGAACCAGCCTCCCGCACCGACACCCTCGCCGTCGCCCAGCGCGGCCCCCTCGCGTCGCGAGGAAACCCGTTCCCTGCCGTCCGTGCTGGACGTCGCTGCAGGCCACGCCACGGTCAATCGCATTGGCTTGCCGGTGCGCGAGACGGAGACCGGCTCCTACAGTCCTTTCGCCAAGCCTAGAAATCTGGGTGAGCTGAAGCTATACGCGGATATCCGCTCCACCTTATTGCTGAAAGCCGGCAGGGATGGAGTACCCGATGCCCGCGATCTTTCCCTTGAGGAGCTGTGGCGCTCGTCCATCCGCGATGGCGCGTCCGGCACCAGCCTGCAGCGATACATCGAGACCGCCGAGCATCCCGACCGCCCTAACTTGCAGCCGGACTGGAACAACTATGCCGAGGTGGAAAGCAATTGCCGCAAGCTCAAGGTGGTCATGCGCGACCTGGGATTCAACTCGTTTGACCGCAATGCCGTGCTCTACTATTTCCTCGACAAGTCGCGCGACTGGAAGAACTACAACCTGACCGGCCAGAGGGCTCTCAGTGCCGGCCAACCGGTGGCGCAGCTGGAGCGTTACCGCGCAAACGGCTTTTCCGCCTGTCTTTCCGATGACGACTACGAGGTCATGAAGGCGCTGGGCCTTGCCGTCAACGGGCCGCAGGACTGGAGCAATACCTTGCAGCAGTTGCGCGAAAAGGAGTCCTACCTGGCGGCAATCCGATCCTTGGAACGTCAGTTGACAGCGGTAGTCAGCAACCCTAATCCTGCTGAAATGGAGCGTCAGGTGTATCCCCTCATCGCCAGCCGCCAGAGTGGTGCCGGCACGGTGTTGCTGCAGGACCGCCTTGGCAACTTTGGCAGTGAACGTTTGCTCGGCGTCAACGCGGTGCCTGGCGACGGACTGGTCCTGACTTCGGCACAACTGGCTCAACTGTTGGCCGCCCTCAAGGTGCAGGAGGTCTCCTGTGCCAGGCCCGCGTTTGAGCAGGGACGCCCTGTGCCGAATGTTGCCATCCTGCTGTTCGCCACGGCGTCCGACAGTCCACTTGCCAAGGGCGGCGCGCTGGAGTTCGAGTTCGAGGGAGGTCATATTCTGCGCATCGCCCTGCAAAGCCCCGCGTTCCGCGATTTCCGGCAGGATGTCTTGAGCAATCCGCAACTGGGGGACTGCCGCATCGAACCCACCTGGCTCGATCGCTTGTGAGCGCGCGCGAGGAAGTGGCCTGCGCCAACGCGACGGGCGCCTTGCTTCCGGAAAGCAGGGCCCGATTGATCGGTGGCCTTGTCATCCTGCTGCTGGGCGCCTGGATCCTGCATAGTTACCTTACCCTGCTGGTGTGGGCGGTGGTGCTGGCCTTGGCCACCTGGCCGGTCTTTCACTACCTGCGCCAGCGCAGTAGCGCGGAAAAGACGTTTTGGCCAGCCCTGGGTCTCGCCCTCGCGATGGGCGCCCTGATTTTGGTGCCACTGGTCTATGGCCTCGGGCGGCTGGTACAGGAGGCGCAGTCAGTCTCTCAACTGGTGGCCGAGGCCCAGGCGCACGGTATCCCGGCCCCGGACTGGCTGGCAACCCTACCTTGGATCGGGCCTTGGGCGGCCTCCCACTGGGCGGACCTGCTGGGCACGCCTGCGTCCGCCCGCGATACCCTGCACTGGCTTGGGACCAGTGCGGCGCTTGGCTATACCAAGGCCCTAGCCAGCCAATTGGTGCATCGGTTGTTTGGCTTTTTCATCACCCTGCTGGTGCTGTTCTTTCTTTACCGGGCCGGCGATGCCCTGGGCCAGCAGGTGCTGGGCTCCTGTCGCAAGCTGTTTGGCGAATCGGGGGTGCGTTACGCGGCGCACGCGGCGTCGGCAGTGCGGGCCACGGTCAATGGCCTGGTTTTGGTGGGCCTAGGGGAGGGCTTGTTGCTTGGTGTCGGCTACGCGCTTGCCGGACTGAGTCACCCGGCCATGCTGGGGGGGCTGACCGCGGTGTTCGCCATGGTTCCCTTTGCCGCCAAGCTCATTTTCGGCGGTTGCTCCCTAGTTCTGTTGGCACAGGGCCAAACGGTGGCAGGCGGCGGACTGTTCGTCTTCGGACTGGTGGTGCTGCTGTTGGCGGACAATTATGTCCGGCCCGCCCTCATTGGCGGTGCCGTCAAGCTGCCGTTCCTCTGGACTTTGCTGGGAATTTTGGGCGGGCTGGAGAATTTCGGGTTGCTGGGCCTGTTCCTGGGACCCACGATCATGGCGGTCCTTATGTCGATCTGGCGCGACTGGGCCGATGAGCCGCAGTGAGTGCCCCGGCGGGAAGCCGAGCGCTTAACGGTCGGGTTAGCGGAGCCGGGTTTAGGTTCGGTCTCTCCGACGAGGTGTTCCCGAAGGTCTGAGTCCTGGCCATGATCGTGCCTGTGCGGATTTTTCCGCAGGCTTGCATAAGCAAATAGCACTGCTTGTCATCAAATATTCACAGCTTCTGTGGATAAGTCAGTGCATAAAATGTATTTCTGTCCAGGCAACTTCAGATTTCATCAGTCCTGCCGTTATGGTGACCAAATTTTTTACAGTCGTTTGCCTTGACAAATCATAAAGATAGCTATGCTTTTGAATCTATTATGTCAGTTTGCACTGACAAAAACTTCTTTATCGCGCTCTGTGGAAGGGTTGACGTCACTGGGGTCTATCTGATGCCGTTTGAGATTTTGCGCGGATAGGGAAATTGCTTGGTTCACGTTTTTTAACTTGACCTTTCCGGCGCGCGCTCAGGGTTGCCGAGGCGGATAGCCGCACCACCCTCTACATGTTATCGCACTGGCACACTGGTTTTTTCTACTATCTTTTTGCCGTCCACTGTCACTCTCCGAACTGGTGACGGAGGATCTGGCGGAAGACGGGTTCTTCCGCCGGCATTTTGCTTGATACCCTGAATTTCTTCCCGTTCGCCTCTTCTTTTCAGTTCCAGAGGCGGCTCGATGCCCCGGGACCAGTTTTTGGCCGGGGCATCTTTTTTATCAGTCGGTGCTGGCGCGAGTTCCGACGAATTTTCCGTTTAGCCTAACCGTCACGGTTACGTCCATTTCTCTCGGCTTGGTGAGGTGTACCGACCACTTGCTGAGGTGGTTAAGGTTGCCCGCAAGGCTCCCGTTCTTCCGCTCCTTGGCTTGCAGGACATTCTTGCTGGACAGGAGCCGGCCATCGGTGAAGGTGTAACCTAAGAATTCGCCTGCAGCCAGAAACTGATTCATGGTGTTATCGACAAACGCGCTGCTCGCCGCTGTACTCGTGACCTTCTTGCCATCGATCAGCCATTCGCCTTCCAGCAGGGTGGAGGTGAAGCTTCCGGTCTCAGACGCATCGAGGTCGGCCGTGAACGTGAATGAATCGGTCTTGGGCAATTCAGGAAGTCCAGTCAGTTTGACCGGCTGTCCGAAGGCGGTGACGGTGACCTTGGGGCGCGGTTTGAAGGTGACATTCCAGGTACCGTCGAGCTCCAGAGCCGAGGCGGCTTGCATGTTCAAAAGGATCAAAAGGGGGAAGGTGACGAGCAGAAGCCGGAACATTGGGGATCTCCAACGGAATGAAAGGACAAGATCGGCGTCCGATACCGCGTGCTACTGGTGTTGGACGCACACTCTCGGTGTATCGGATGCAGAACCGCGATCTTGATGGCCTGAGATGTCGGAAGTTTGCTTATTTTTTTGCCAAAGGTTGGCGCTACCCCGATAAACGTTGCGGGCTGGCGGGCAAATGGGGCTCAATCTCGCACCCAGACCTCGGTCAGACGGCTCGGAATGTGCGCCGATTCGCTGGAAGGTGGGTGCGGGCGGCCTGTCATGACGCAGGCACAGACCCGGAGCGTATCCAGGAGCAGAATCCAGGTGATGCCTAAAAATGCGGCGGTGAGGGCGGCATTCAGGTAATCGTTGAAGATCAACTGGGGTGCGGAAGCTAGCTGGCCTGCGGGAAGGCTTCCCGCCGCCAGTTTGGCGGCCAGGTCGGACGCATGGGCAAGGAACCCCACGCGAAGCTCGGGGCTGAACAGCTTTTCCCAGGCAGCGGTGCTGGTAATGATGATGAGCCAGGCCAGCGGTGCCCCGGTAACCCAGGCGAAGCGCGCCCGATCCGATTTCACCAGGATGGTGGTCGCCACGCACAGCGCGATGGTGGCCAGCATCTGGTTGGCGATGCCGAATAGCGGCCACAGGCTATTGATGCCGCCCAGGGGGTCGATGGTGCCGGTGTAGAGGAAGTAGCCCCAGCCGGTGACTACCAGGGCCGAACTCAGGAGTACGCCCGGATACCAGCTGGTGCGGCCCAAGGCGGGAAACCAGTTGCCCAGCATGTCCTGCAGCATGAAGCGGGCGACGCGGGTGCCGGCGTCCAGGGTGGTGAGGATGAACAGGGCCTCAAACATGATGGCGAAGTGATACCACAGGGCGAGCAGACCTTGACCGAACGCGCTGGCGAACAGGCTGGCCATGCCGACCGCCAGTGACGGCGCGCCTCCGGTGCGGGCGAACAAGGTGGCTTCGCCCATGGCGCTGGCCAGATCCTGCATACGCTCCACCGTGACCGGGAAGCCCCAGGCCGAAATCTTGGCCACCGCATCCGCGGCGGAAGCGCCCACCACGCCCGCGGGGCTGTTGATGGCGAAATAGACGCCGGGCTCCAGAACGGTCGCTGCGATCAGTGCCATGATGGCGACGAAGGATTCCATCATCATGGCGCCGTAGCCGATGAAGCGGGCGTCGGCCTCGTTGGCCAGCAGCTTGGGGGTGGTGCCGGAGGAAATCAGCGAGTGGAAGCCCGAGATGGCGCCGCAGGCAATGGTGATGAACACGAAGGGAAACAGCTTGCCGCCGAAGATCGGGCCGGTGCCGTCCACGAAGCGGGTGATCGCGGGCATCTGTACTTCCGGGCGAAGGAACAGGATGGCCACGGCCAGGGCAGCGATGGTACCCAGCTTCATGAAAGTGGAGAGGTAGTCGCGCGGCGCCAGCAGCAGCCAGACAGGCAGGACGGCGGCGGCAAAGCCGTAGGCGATGACCAGCAGCGCCAGTTGCGGGCCCTCGAAGTCAAACCAGCCGCGCAGATCGGGCAGCGCGTCCACCCAGCCGCCGCCTACCACCGACAGCAGCAGCAGGCTTACACCCAGGGCGGTGGCTTCCAGGACACGGCCGGGGCGGATACTGCGCATATAGAGGCCCACCAGCATCGCGATGGGAATAGTCGCCGCCACGGTGGCGGTGGCCCAGGGACTGTGTTTCATGGCATTGACCACCACCAGGCCGAGCACCGCGATCAGGATGATCATGATGGCCATGACGCCCAGCATGGCGGCGGTGCCGCCGATGGGGCCCAACTCGTCCCGGGCCATCTGGCCCAGGGAACGGCCATCGCGCCGCAAGGAGCAGAACAGGATGACGAAATCCTGAACGCAGCCCCCCAGAACCGCGCCGACCAATATCCACAGGGTACCGGGCAGGTAGCCGAACTGGGCGGCGAGGGTGGGGCCGATCAAGGGGCCCGGTCCTGCAATGGCCGCGAAATGATGGCCGAACACCACCCAGCGGTTGGTGGGTAGAAAGTCGCGCCCGTCATTGAAACGTTCCGCCGGTGTGGCCCTGGACGCATCCAGCATGAGCACCCTGGCGGCCACGAAGGCGCTGTAGAAGCGGTAGCCCAGGGCGTAGACGCAGACAGCGGCGAGCACGAACCAGAAACTGTTGATGGTCTCGCCGCGGTGCAGGGCGATGCCGCCGACAGCCCCGGCGCCCGCGACGGCAATCAGCGACCAGATCAGGAAGGAAAAGGTAGGGCGGCGGATTTCGGGCATGACGGCGTGGGTCCTTTTTGATCGATGGCCTGTGGCCTATTGCTCTCGGGAGCCGGTATTATGGCATCAATGATGCGAACCCTCAGCCGCCGCAGCCGATAGGCGGCCTGTCGATCGTTCAAACCTGAGGAGATACCGTGAAGAAGGGCTGGCTTCGGTTATGGCGCGCGCTCAGGCGACTGAGCGGGGACGACGCCTATGAGCGCTATCTCGCGCACTGGCACGAGGAGCACGCGGATACCGGAAAGGCCCCGCTCAGCCGCAGCGAGTTCTTTCGCGCGGAGCAGGAGCGGAAATGGAGCGGGATCAAACGCTGTTGCTGAAGCCGTGGGGAGCGCAAGGCAGCCCCACGGCGCGAGACGGTTTCAGAGTTGCTTGCGGATGCGCTCGTAAGCCGACTTGATTTCCTCGCCCAAGGCTTTCGCGCTCTCCAGCACGTCGCCAGAGGCTTCTTTCGCCTCCGAACCGGCGCTTTCCAGCTTCGCCATTAGACTGTCAATCTTGGATTCGGCACTCTCCCATTCTTCCTTGGCCTCCAGCTTGGCCAGATTGATCTGCAGCTTCAGTTCGTCGCGTTGCTGAAGCAGCCCGTCGCGGAATTTTTCCAACTCGTCTTTGATGTTCATGGTCTACTCCCATGGTTGGTCTTGCGCCTTTCTTCTGCACCTACAATGTGCTGCCGAGTTCGGCGGATTTCAAGAGCAATTTGACGGACAAGGCTATTCCAGGGTTACCAACCGGTTCGGAATCTGCTGTCCGAGCCACTGAGCGCCCGTGGTGGGTGGAAGTTGGCGTAGCGTGGCTAGCGCAGTCCGGAGAGCAGGCGGTCGATCATGGATTCGGCTTGACCCAGGTAGCTGCCGCCGAACAGGTTCAGGTGATTGAGGATGTGATACAGGTTGTAGAGGATCTTGCGCGTGCCGTAGCCGGCATCCAGGGGAAAGGCCCCGCGGTAGGCGGCGTAGAAATCGCCGCCGAAACCACCGAACAATTCCGTCATGGCGATGTCCGCCTCTCGGTCTCCGTAGTAGCAGGCCGGATCAAAGATGGCGGGCTGTCCCTGCCCGGCGGAGCCCCAATTGCCCCCCCACAGGTCGCCATGCAACAACGAGGGTTGCGGCGTGTAGCCGTCGAACAAAGCGGGTAGCTTTTCCACCAGTTTTTCGCCGTTGCGCTGAAGGCGCCCTCCGTAGCCGTCACGGGCGGCCAGTTCGAGTTGAAAGCCCAGCCTGTGCTCGGCCCAGAAAGTTGTCCAGTCATCGCCGGGCTCGTTCGGCTGGTGGGTAGAACCGATAGTATTGTCCCTATGCCAACCAAAATAAGGCTGCGGCACTCGGTGCATGTCTGCGAGCTGCTCTCCCAGGACTCGCCCCACCGTTCCGCGTCCGCTGCCCAGGTCGAGGTATTCCATCACTAGGTAGGCTTGCCCGCCGGCGACGCCATGGCATACGGGTTCGGGCGCCTTGACGGTGCCGGTGGCGATGATTTCCCTGAGACCCGCGGCCTCCGCCTCGAACATGGGCAGCAGGTTCTGGGCGTTGACCTTGACGAAGTAGCTGCGGTTCTCGCCCAGCAGGCGATAGGCGCTGTTGATGCAGCCCCCGCCCGCGGATGTGGTCTTGACGATCCGGAAGTTTTCGCCAGTGGCTTGGGCGATGGAGCTCTCAATGGATCGTATGAAGGCTGGGTCGGTCATGTCGGCTTACTCTCTCGTCAGGAGGCAGGTCGAAGATCAGGCCTCAAGGGCGGCGAGGCAGCGGCCGAAACTTACAGGCTGCCGCCATGAAAGACCAGTTGGCCGAGAAATTCCTCGCCTTGCTCCAAGCATTCGATGCGGGTGATGCCCGCCGATGCCACCTTGATGCGGAAAAGGTTGGACAGCGGTATGTCGAGGATCAGGGCCAGCACCATGCGAATGACGCCCGCATGGCAAACCATCAGGATATGCTTGCCGGCGTGGCGATTGAGGATTTCGTTCCAGGCTGACTGGATGCGCTCGCGAAAATCCGCCAGGCCTTCGGCGTCCTCGGGCCGGTTATTCATGGGGTCGCGGTAGAAGCGCTGCAGCAGGCCGGGATCGTAGCGGCTGATTTCGTCCCGGGTCTTGCCCTGCCAGGACCCGAAGCCCAATTCCTGCAGCCGCGGCTCAATCTCCAGTGGAATTCCGTGGCGGTCGCGCAGTTCCTCCGCGAAGGCCAGGCAACGGCCCAGCGGGGAACTCACGACCACTTCCCAGGGGTGACGGTTTCCCACGGCCGCTCGCATTTGTTCCCAGCCTGTCGCGCTCAGGGGGTCATCCATCTGACCCCGGTAGCGGCTCCCTCCCACTGGCTCGCCATGACGCATCAGGTCGATCAGGGTGGTGACTCGCTCCTCGGTGATCACAGGTTCGTCAATCCTGTAGGGACTGGCGCGCCTTGGCCGCCGCTTCCCGCACGCGCTTCGGCGCGGTGCCACCAAGAACGTCGCGGGCGGCGACGGAACCCTCCAGGGTCAGCACGCTATAGACGTCATCGCCGATGCTTGAAGACAGCGCCTGCAGTTCCTCCAGCGTCAATTCCGCCAAGTCGCGTCTTGTTTCGACGCCGATGCGCACCGCCTTGCCGACGATTTCATGGGCATCGCGGAATGGTACGCCCTGGCGCACCAGATAATCCGCGAGGTCGGTCGCCGTGGCGAAGCCCTGCTTGGCGGCTTCCAGCATCACGCTGCGGCGCGGCTTGACGTGGGGCATCATGTCGGCGAATGCGCGCAGACAGCCTTTCAGGGTGTCGACGGTGTCGAACAGCGGTTCCTTGTCTTCCTGGTTGTCCTTGTTGTAGGCCAGCGGCTGGCCCTTCATCAGGGTGAGCAGGGCGAACAGATGCCCAAAGACACGGCCCGACTTGCCCCGCACCAGTTCCGGCACGTCCGGGTTCTTCTTCTGGGGCATGATGGAGGAGCCGGTGCAGAAGGCGTCGGGCAGGTCGATGAAGCCGAACTGGGCGCTGGTCCAGAGGATCAGTTCCTCCGAGAAGCGCGAGAGATGCATCATGATCAGGCTGGCGCAGGCGCCGAACTCGATGGCGAAGTCACGGTCACTGACCGCATCCAGGGAATTGGCGCAGGGCCGCGCGAATCCCAGCAACTGCGCGGTGAACTCCCGGTCCAGCGGATAGCTGGTGCCGGCCAGGGCGGCGGCGCCCAAGGGCATGACGTTGACACGCTTGCGGCAGTCGGCGAGCCGTTCGCGGTCGCGCGCCAGCATCTCGTTCCAGGCCAGCATGTGGTGCCCAAAGGTGATGGGTTGGGCCACCTGCAGGTGGGTGAAGCCGGGCATGATGGCGTCGGCTTCGCGTTCCGCCAGGTCGATAAGAGCCGTCTGCAGGCGTATCAATTCGGCGCTGATGACGTCGATCTCGGCGCGCAGATATAGGCGGACGTCCGTCGCCACCTGATCGTTCCGCGAGCGTCCCGTGTGCAGCTTCTTGCCGGCATCGCCGATACGGTCGGTGAGACGCGCTTCCACGTTCATGTGCACGTCTTCCAGTTGCACCGCCCAATGGAAGTCGCCCCGGGCGATCTGCTCGCGGATATCGCTCAGCCCATCGACGATGGCCTTGCATTCCTTCTCGTTTAGCACGCCGATCCGCTCCAGCATGGTGGCATGGGCGATGGAGCCTTCGATATCGAAGGCCGCCAGGCGCTGGTCGAAGTCCACGGAGGCGGTGAACTGCTGCACGAATTCGTCCGTGGCCTCACTGAAGCGGCCGCCCCAAGATTTGTTTGCGCTGGTCATCAATCGTCCGGAATCTGTCGTTGCGGCGCATTATAAAGCAGATTTCGCCGGTTTCAGGAGTTCGCCCGCGGTGTGAGGCGGGAAGTGGAAAATCCCCCAAATCTTGACACAGCTCAAACCGCAGCTTTGACAGGCGGTTTAGATTGCACGCCACCTTGGCACAGATCGCCGGGGTTTATAAGACCGGAGGTAATCCGGATCCAGAAACAACCCACAGATAGGGGGAGACATGACGTTAATCACCTGGACAAAAGAACAGTTTGGCACCAGCGTTTCCGTGACCGACAGCGAGCACCAGACTCTTTTCAACATGCTCAACGACCTGCATTCCTCGGTGGCCGGCGGCAACCGTGCGGTGGTAGGCAAGAATCTGGATACCCTGATCGACTTCGTGGTGAAGCACTTCAAGACCGAGGAAGACCTGATGCAGGCCAATGCCTACCCGGACTTCACCGCTCACAAGGCCGAGCACGACAAACTGGTGAACACCTGTGCTGATGTGCAGAAGAAGTTCCATGCCGGCGAGATCGAAATCACCGCGGATACCACCGCCTTCGTGAAGGATTGGCTGGTGAGCCATATCCCGGCCATCGACATGCGCTATGGTCCCTATCTGAACGGCAAGGGCGTTTCCTGATAGGAACGTCCTTCGCTTCTGTAAAGCTAGTAGCGCTCAGGGACGAGCGACCAAGATCAGGAGCCTTCGGGCTCCTGATCTTTTCGCGGAGTACGCCGGGCGGGCAGGCAACTGGCTTCCAAGGCGCCGTCGTTTCTAGTGCGCATTATTCGCAGGAGACCCCAGGGTCTCCACACTGCCAGCGTCCCTTGTTAGCGTCGCATTCAGCGGGTGTCTGGCAACGATGCCCAGGCGGTCCGTCTTTCCATTCAGGATCATTGCAAGCCGCGATGTTCATGCAATGGTTCATGGCCAAATGCCATTCTGATTTACCGAGTTCGCAGCCACAGGCGTCAAATACCAGACCGTTATTGCCACTATTCCCGTTGCTCTTTACTGTACAGGCCACTCCTGCGTCAGTGGTGCAGGCCGGTTCGCGCCTGCCATTTGTCGAATCAGGCGGCCTGAACTATAAGTTTCAATTGGATTTGCGATGGCAGGGGTGATGCCCGCGCGTTGATTGCCTAAATCCTTGTCCGGCCTGGAATCCGCCGGAAGCCATTGCTTCACCATAGCCCAGACCCGCTATGGTCGAAAATAGGCGCTTTGCATGGGGTGCAGGGCGTCAAGTCCAGTCAAAGCCCCTTGTGGCTGCACCGTCTAAGACCCTGCATGCGTTTCCGCCATCACGGACGACGGCACCATGAATTCGCTCAAGCCCCGTCAGTTCCCAGACATACCCTTCGCCAGCAAGATGATCGATATCAGAAAGCACATTTCAGCGAAACAGCCGATTCCAGATCTGCCCCTGATCTCCCTGAAAGTGCTGGAGACCATCGGCAATCCCGCCTCGACCATGGACGACCTGGCCGCGGTGATCAAGGCGTCGCCCTCCGTCACGGCCAAGCTCCTGAGTATCGCCAATTCCAGTTTCTTTTCACGCAAGGGCGAAGTCACGACCCTGAACAGCGCCATTTCCATTCTGGGCCAGAAGGCTGTGGCCAGCATTGCCCTTTCGGTTTCGATCATCGAAGGCATGGCCCAGGACGAGGCGCGTCAAGAGATTTCGACCTACTGGGAGCGCTCGCTGTTCCATGCGGTGGCGGCGAAGATGCTGGCGGAACGGGTTGGGCTCAAGGACCCCGAGGAGGCCTTCGTGGCTGGCCTGCTCTCCGATATCAGCTACATATTCCTATTCCGCACATTTCATGAGCAATATCAGGCCCTCATGGATCCGCACTTGGGTGAAACCGAACGGCTGCGACTGGAGAAGGAACTGTTCGGCATGACACACCCGGAGATGTCCTGTGTGTTGCTGGCCCATTACAAGATTCCGGACCGGCTATTAAAGGCTATCGCCGCGCACCATACGGAGAGCGCTGCGTTGGGTTCCCAGGAGGCGGATATCGAGAAATTCTGCCGTGTGGCCTACAGCGCGGCCCATGTGACCCACCTTTTCTACCAAGGCGTACGTGGGGCCAGGGGCATCAAGGCCAGCATCGAAGATGCTCTCGGACTTCCGGCGAATGAAATGGATCGCATGCTGGCGGATATAGGTGGACGGGTCAAGGAACTGTCCACTTTCTTCGGATTTGAGGCGGAGAAATTTCCCGCGTATTTCGACATTCTGGAGCGGGCTAATGAAGAGCTCTTGGCTATTAACCTGGAATATGAGGAACTGCTGCAGAAACTCAAGGAAGAGAAGGAGACCAATGAGCGCCTGACCAAAAAGCTGGAGGAAACCAACCGCAAGCTGCTGGAATTCGCCATCAAGGACCCGCTGACGGGCGCCTACAACCGGCGCTTCCTCAACGAGGTGCTTGATAAGAAGATGGCTGACGCGCGCCGTTACTTGCACCATCTGGCGGTGGTCGTGGCCGATATCGATTACTTCAAGAAGATCAACGATTCCTTCGGGCACGATGCGGGCGACCATGTGCTCAAGGCCGTGGTGGCCATCATCGGATCATCCCTGCGCACCGGGGATGTGCTGGCGCGCACCGGCGGAGAGGAATTCCTGCTGGTCATGCAGGTGAGCGACGCCGCGGCCGCCATGTTGGTGGCCGAGCGGGTTCGCGCCAAGATCGAGCAATCGCCGATCTCCCTGCCGGATGGCAGGCAGATCAGGATCACCCTGAGCCTGGGCGTCGCCCTGTTTCAGCCCCAGCAGCAGAGCCGCGATCAGCTCATCAAGGCAGCGGACAACGGCCTGTACGAAGCCAAGCACGCCGGCCGCAACCAGGTCCGCCTTTGGCAGGCGGCGCCGCTCGCGGCCACTCGCTGAATCCGGTCGCAACCCAACTTTACGTCACCCCCGCGTTTTCGGCGACCGGGCCTGGACTTCAGGCCACGGCGGCGATGGGCGCCGATGTTTCCTGCGCGCAAAGTCCTTCCACGAACTCCTTCAGCGGCAGATCGATGCGCTCGATATTCTGCTCGGACAGGAAGCGCAGTTCGTTGCGGGTCAGTTCATCCGGCAGCACGGCCCAGTGTTTGTCCGAAGAGCGTTTCATGACCTGGCGCGCGTAGGTGCGCTCCAACTGGGTGCGGAAGCGGCAACCCAGGAACAGGAAGTTTCGACCGGCGCGAATTTCCTTCACCCGCTCGGGAATCGGCGTCTGGATGTCGATCTCCGTCAGCACCTCCACATAATCCGAGTCCGACAGGATGTAGTTGCTGGCCGGGGCGACCGAACCCAGGGGCTTGTAGAGCAGGGTTTTCCAGCCGGCTGCCGCCTCGGCTTCCGCCGGGCTGCCGTCGGCGTTGAAATAGTGTACCCACTCGCCAAAGTGCTCGGATTGGCTGACGCCCTGCACTTGACCGAAATCGCTACGGTTCGCCAGTGCGGTCGCCATGCCGGCGTCGTACCAGGCGTCCACGATCAGGGGCAGGGGCAGGCCGGCCAGATAGTGGTGCAGCCCGGTGGGTGCCGGCGGGGCGCTGAAGGCCTCGTTGGTGAGGTTCACCAGGGTCTTGCGATGCTTGAAGTTCTCGATGTACTGCCCGGCCGCTGTCAGGTTTTTGCGAATCTTGTGGGGCACCGTCACCTTGGCGGTGAGGAGTTCCACCAGGGTTTCCGGTGCGCTGGGGACGGCCGAGGGGCCGTCCAGTTCCAGCACCGCCGGGCCCAGGTACGGGATGACCTGGCCCTTGGCGAGACCTTCCAGAATGGCTGTTGAAATCGCCGCCGTCATGCGCTTTGCTCCGTTGCGCAGGCGCTTTTCAGTGCGTCCACGTCCGGCCGCGGCAACTTGAACAGGCCCCGGCCCCCGGCCAATGCCTGGTAGCGGTTGAGGGTGTTGTGACTCAGGAACTTGAACCAGGTCTGGGCCACCACACCCTGCGGGCGCTCGCCGATTTCAGCGACCGTGCCGTCCGGGTTGAAACGCACGTGGATCAGGCATTCTACGTTTTGGGTGGCTTCTGCGGCCGCTTCTACTGTGCTCATGACAAGCTCCTCTGGTTAGTGGTTGATCAATTGGATGGTTACTTCGTGATTTCCCAGTACCGCTTTACAGGACAGCCTGGACTCAGGCTCTGCCCCGGCGATTTGGTCCAGCCAGTCCCGCTCGTCCTTGCGGACCTTGGACAAGCCCCTCGCGCCCCGGACGACCAGCACGTGACAGATCCGGCAGCGGGCCGGGCCGCTGCAGTCCTCCGTCTCGGTCACGCCGCTTGCCAGCAGCAGGGCGTCGAGCAATCGCTTGCCGCTCGCCAATTCCACCGTCCGGCCCAGGGGCAGCACCGTGACCGCGATCAAGCCGCCGCGCCTGAGGCCTGTACGCAGGAATCCCGACATCGTGCGCGCTCAGAGATAGATCGCGGCACCCGCCCCCACGTTGATGGAGGAGTCCTTCGCAGTCTTGACGATGAAACCGATCTGATCTTCGCTAAGGTGGCCGTGGAAGGGCAGCGCGACGGCGCGATCCGCCAGCTTTTCCGTGACGAAGAAATCCCCCTTGCGGTAACCCATGGCGCTGTAGTGGGTCTGCCGGTGCAGCGGGAACGAGAAGGCAACCGCCTCGATCTGTTCCGTGGCCAGGTCCTGCAGGATGGAGTCGCGGCTGGAGCGGGTGAAGCGGGTGCCCAAGTGCACCAGGTAGACCATCCAGTGGATCTCATCCACTTCGGGCGCCATGTAGGCCGGTTTGATGCCTTCGAAGGACTGCATGTGGCTGTCGTAGTAGTCCTCGATGCCCTTGCGGCGATCCAGAATGTCGTCCAGACGCCGCAGCTGGGTGAGGCCCAAGGCCGCATTCAGCTCGCTCATTTCCGCGCGGTAAGGGGGGCGTTCACCCAGCACCACTGATTGGCGTTCTTCCGGGCGCCGCCCGCGCACCGCGCGCAGCTTGATCGCCAGGTCTTCGTCGTCGGTAACCACCATGCCGCCTTCTCCGGCGGTCAGGGCTCCAGGCTGGGTCAGGTCGAAGATGGAACAGTCGCCGAATGTCCCCACCAAGTTGCCCTGGTAACGGGAGCCGATGGCCTCGCTGGAATCCTCGATCAGCATCAGTCCATGCTTGCTGGCCAGTTCCCGCAAAGGTCCCCACATGGCCGGATGGCCGTTGACGTTGCTGGCGACGATGGCCCTGGTCTTGTCGGTGATGCCGGCGGCGGCCTTTTCCGGCGCCAGGGTGCAGGACCAGTAGTCGATGTCCGCGAACACCGGCATGGCGCCGGCCAGGCTGATGCCGTGCAGGGTTTCGCGAAAGCCAAAGGGCGGCGCGATGACTTCGTCGCCCGGACCGATGCCCGCCGCGCGGAGCGCCATGACCAGCCCCAGGGTGGCGCTGGAGACGGCGACGGCGTGCTTGCGGCCCAGGTATTCGGCGAAGGCGTCTTCGAAGGCCTCGACCATGGGGCCGGCGGAAAGCCGCGGAGACTTCAGGACTTCTTCCACCGCTTCCAGTTCGGCCATGCTGATGTCCGGGTCGGAAAGCAG
The DNA here is from genome assembly GCF_000934725.1 of Methyloterricola oryzae. Lineage (NCBI taxonomy): Bacteria > Pseudomonadati > Pseudomonadota > Gammaproteobacteria > Methylococcales > Methylococcaceae > Methyloterricola > Methyloterricola oryzae. Next base: position 38,716 of record NZ_JYNS01000006.1, on the reverse strand, counting down.
GATGCTGGGCTGTGAACTCATGTGTGGGCTCCCGCGGCAAGGCTCAGGATGCAGCTTTTAAATGTAGGAAGGCGCGTGCTCGGTGAAGACTGTTGCATGGGTTCAGCCTCTCGCCAACGGCGGCTTCTCGGCCAGGATCACGCCGGTCGCCGTCTCCGGTTGGGTCGTGATCTTCACGCAGTGTTCCCGGGTATCGATGAGGTACAGGTTGAATCGGGGCGTTTCCAGTACCGGCGCTTCCGTGTCGATGTCGCTGAAGTCACAGCAGGTCACGGAGATGCCGGGCAGGGCCGCACGCAGCGCGGCCATTTTTTCCGCAGGACTGGGCCCGGCCGCTTCCAGCAGCGCGCCGAGATGACTCATAGCCTGGCTGGGAATCGCCATAATCTCAGTCTTCACTCAGCTTGCGGGCGTCGACGGTAATCGGCAGGGTCGTGCCTTCGGCCATTTCCGGCAGGGAGAGTTGCCAGCCGTTGGCCAGGGTCACCGTTCCGCCCCAAAGATCCGGTTTTTCCTGGGAGACGATGGGTTCCTCCAGGTCTTTTTTCGGTACATAGGCGGAAAGGACTCCGGCGGCATCTCTGCGTATCATGACCTTCATAGGTTCTCCAGGCTGGTTGAATAAATCGGTTCGAATTCGGGTTCAGGTTTTAGGCGGCCTCCGCCAGTGCTGAGCGCACGAGGGCCGGCAGCAGTTCCAGCACGCGGTCGATCTCCGCCTGCGTGGTATAGCGGCTCAGGGAAAAGCGGATGGTGGAAAGCGCCGCTTCCGGCGAAAGCCCCATGGCGATCAGCACATGGGAGGGTTCGGTGCCGGTGGCGCTGCAGGCGGCGCCCGCGGAGGCGCAGATGCCGGCGCGATCCAGTTTGTCCAGCACGATTTCCGCTTCCAGGCCGCCCAGGTTCAGGCTGGTGGTGCCGGAAACACGTGGCGCCTCCACTCCGGTGATGGACGCCTCGGGCAGGGCACCCAAAAGGCCCTGCTCCAGGCGCTCGCGCAGCGCCGCGATGCGTGGGCCGTCTGCGGCCAACTGGGCGGCGGCCAGCTCCGCGGCCACACCGAGCCCCGCGATGGCAGGCACGTTCTCGGTGCTGCCGCGGCGTCCGCGCTCCTGGTGGCCGAACAGCAGCGGGGGCAGCTTGCGTCCCTTGCGCACGAACAGGGCGCCGATGCCCTTGGGGCCATGCAGCTTGTGTCCGGACAGGGACAGGAAATCCAGAGGGATCTGTTTCAGGTCGATGGGGAGCTTGCCCACCGCCTGCACCGCATCGCAGTGGAACAGGATGCCTTTCGCTGCGGTCAGTACGGCCGCCTGTTCGATGGGAAACAGGACGCCGGTTTCGTTGTTGGCCCACATCAAAGTCAGTAGCGCCGTTTCGGGTGTCAGGGCGGCGTCCAGTTCGGCGAGGTCCAACTGGCCCGAGGCGTCCACGCCCAGTCGCACGATCTCCACGCCCTGGGTTTCCAGGTGATCCAGCACCATCAGGGTGGCCGGGTGCTCCACCAGGCTGGTGACAATGCGCCTTTTGCCTGGCGACAGCGCCAGCGCGCCGAGTATGGCCTGATGGATGGACTCGGTGCCGCCGCTGGTGAAGACGATTTCCGCAGGGGAGGCTCCCAGGAGGGCGGCCACCTGGGCGCGCCCTTTCAGGGTCTGTTCCTTGGCCGCTTCTCCGGCCTTGTGTTTGCTGGAGGGGTTGCCGTAGTGCCGCTGCAGGCACTCCGTCATCGCCGCGGTGCATTCCGGGGCCACGGCCGTGGTGGCGTTGTTGTCCAGGTAGATCAGGGTTTCGTTCATTGCCAGAAGCGCCTGTCCGGGTCTTGGTTCAGCAGATCCAGGATGTCCGCGAGGTTGAGAAATTCTCCCTGCCTGATCCAGTGATCGATCTCGTGATCCTTGTGGTACAGCCACCAGCAGTGCCGTTCGTTGTGGAACTCCAGTTTGGCGATGTCGATGACGCCGCCCTCCGGGTCGATATTGCGCGAGCAACAGGAACTTCGGATCAGGTAGCCGCGCTCCCAGGTCTGCACCTCCGGCGTGACATAGCGGTAGCGCTTGCGGTTCTCCAGCGCGCGCGCAATGCGGCGCCGGTCGAACTCATTGGGGTGCAGGGGCACGGCGGGGTTCGTGCGGGCGGGATGTCCGTTCATGGCGTGTTCCCGTTCGTAGTGTCCGCTCAAGGCGTGCATGGAAGGCGGCTGCCCGTGAATTCCGAAGAGGCTGCTAAAGCAGACCCGCGACCTGCTCGGTCTTGTGGTCCGAGCTCAGCTCTTCCTCGAAACAGCCGATCACATAGCCGCCCGGGAATTCCACCAGGTACACCGGGATTTTGGCTTCCTCGTGATATCCCACCTGCACGATCTCGCCCTCGGTGCCGGCCGCGACCAGCAAAGCTTCCGGCTCGTGGCCCGGGTAGCTGCCGTCGTTGAGGATGTCGGCTTCCACGCACACTTTCTGTCCCCACTGATAAATGGGCTGGCGCGGCTCGATCATGCGGTTTCCTCCTCGGCGGTCTTGGCCGGCTTCGGCGGCGGCGGATTATCCAGGGATTCGATTTCGCGACCCTTCATGCCCACGGCATAGCCCCGGTCCGGAAAATCGACGGCGTAGATGTAGAACTGCTGCAAAAAGGTGTTGATGCTCTTGACGTAGCCGACCTCGCCTTTCTTCACCAGCACTTCGCCAATCTCGGCGCCATTGAAGGTACCGTCGTTGCGCACCACCTTTTTTGACTTCACCTTCTCGCCGAAATTGAACTTGGGCGGGTCGTTCAGTTCGTTGGAATCGCTGTCGCGGCTGATGTCACCCATCGTCTTTACCTCTGGTTGAATTAACTGGCTTTCGGCAGTCCGTCCCCGTTGCGGCTGGCCAAGCGCTGCGCCACCAGTTCGTGCACCGCCGGATCTGGATCCGCCTGCATCGGCAGGAGATCATCCAGATCCAGGCGGCTGGCGACCTCGTAACGCACCTGCCAATCCGGGTCCCGTATCAGTTGTTTGAGCTGCGCCGCGTTCATGCGGCGCACGGCTACCAGGCGCACCCTGGTTTCGCGATCGCCCGCCATGGCAGGCAGCCACTCGCTGCCGATGCGCGCCGCTACCACCTTGCGCACTTCCGGATCGCGGTCGTGCATCATCATGACCAACATGCCGGGGGGTAGACGCCGCGCGGCGATCTGACGCACGAAGTAATCTTCGTCGTGGATCATGACCGCCAATTCGGCGGCCTCGACCCGCTCGGCGACGCGGATACGGACCTCGCGATGGGGATCCCGCAGCAGGGCCTTGAAATGGCGCGACTGCACCGGAAGGCGCTGGGCTACGCTTTGCCGCACCGTTTCATCAGGGTCTTCGATCAGCCGCGGCAGGAAGAACGGCTCCACATGCTTGGCCGCCACCGCCCGGGTCTCGAAGTACGGATGCTCGAGAAACTCCTTCGCTAATCCCGGGTTCCAGCGGAAGAAGCGGTCGATGCGCCGCGCATATCGGTCGTAGGCACAGGCATGGCCGAGCCGGCAGCGCCCTTCTTCCAGCAGGGAATGGTGCGGACAGGCTGCACAGTCGAGCAGTGCGCCCTGCCAGTCCCGCGCTTCGTCAATCTCAGTCCTCGTCTTCCCCACGGGCCTGCCTCTCGATCACTTCCAGCAATACCTTGGCACCCACCTTGTCGGTGGGGTCCAGTTCCAGCAGCTTCTCCACCGCTGCCCGGCCCTCTTCGAGGTTTCCCAGGCGCAGGTTGAGATAGGCGTAACCTTTCAGCGTGAAAAGGAAAAACCGCGGCAGCAATGCTCCGAAACTGCTGAAGTCCGCAGAGCCGGGGCTGGCGAGGCGCCAGTCCTCGGGCAGGCCATTGTCGCGCGCGGCCTTGGCCAGGCACTCCGTTCCCACGGCCAGCGCGTCGGCCAGCCGGTTCTTATAGAAATAGAAGCGGTATTTGCCGATGTAGACGGCGGCGTGCCCTGGCGCGAGATCCCACGCCGCCTGCAGATGGGCCAGAGCCACCTGGTCATTGGCGTAGTTCTGTCCGGCCAGGCGCAGATGTTGCTCGGCTTCCGGGGGTAACCCGGCCCCCAGGCATTCGGCGATGCGCTCTTCCTCACTCAGCGTATAGGCCGAGCCGGATTCGACGTCGATGGAGTTCACTGCCGGGTTTGCCATACACGAGGCCTGCTCAGGCGCTCTTGATGGGAATGCTGGAGATCGGAATGCCCACTTCCGCCGGCGGCGGTGCGCTGGTGCCGCAGGTGCCGCAACCGGTCGCCTTGGGATCGACAAACACCAGGCCGCTCTGCAGGGGGGTGTCCTTGAAGTCCATGGTCACGCCTTGCAGCAACATCCGACTTTCGGCGGGCAGGAACAACTTCATGCCATCGATGGTCACGGTGGCGTCACCGGCCAAGGGTTCGGCCTCGACGCTGAATTCCGATGAGAGCCCGGAGCAGCCGCCCGGGCTGACCACCAGCCGAAAGCCGGCGCTCTCGCCTGCGCCGCCGAAGCGGACCATGCGTTGGATGAATTTGGCAGCGCTTGGTGTAATAGTCAGATCCATGTTGTTCCCCTATGCCGCTTCGTATCGCGGGTAATCGTCGTCAATGATGCAGGTTTCTTCGATGGGGCAGACCGCGACGCATTGTGGTTCGTCGTGGTGGCCTACACATTCGGTGCATTTGGCCGGCTCGATGGTGAACAGGCCGTTGCTCAATTCGGATATGGCTTGATTCGGACATTCCGGTTCGCAGGCACAGCAGCCCGTGCAGTTATCTTCGACAATCTTGAAAGCCATGTGCAAACCCTCTATAGAGTGAGCGCGCCCCCGGGCATCGTGCCGAACCGGAGGCGAACCCGTTACCGGTTTAGGCCGCGATCAGCGCGCCCTGGCGGATTTCCGCGTCGCCCTTGACGACGTGCTCGATCTCGCCGCTGGTCACTTTGTCCAGATACTCCTTGAAGTAGGCGATGGCCGACTGCTCGATGAACTGGTTGGCATACTGGTCCACCGGATCGATGCCCGCCGCCTTCAGGTCGTTCTTCGGGCAACCGCCGATCTTGGCCACGAATACCGCATGGCAGTCGTTGATGGCGCGGATGACGGTCTGGAGGGCGTCTTCCTCGCCGTAACCGCCCTGGCAGTACAAGTCCACACGGCGATGGCCGACGAACTTGGCGCCCTCGGTGCTGAGCTCGTAGATCTGGAACTCGGTGGCGTGGCCGAAGTGCTCGTTGACCTTGCCGCTGCCCTTGGTGGCCACGGCGATCAACATTTTGATGTCGGAATGGGCACCGGCCAGGGTTTCCAGTTCTTCCTGACGCGCGGCCACGACGGCCTGGCGCTCCTTCTCCACCGCTTCCTGGTAGGCCTTGCGGGACTCCAGGTCGTAGGTGACTTCCATCGTCTCGATTTTCTCGGTGGTGAACTCGGCGCTGCGGTCCTCGCCCAGAAGACCGACGGCGTCGGCGCGGCACTGGCGGCAGTGGCGCATCATGTTCATCTCGCCTTCGCAGCTGTCCTGCAATTTCTTCAGCTCCTGCGCGGTCGGGCCGCGCTGGCCGGTCAGGCCGAACACCGTGCCGTGCTCCGGCGCGGAAATCAGGGGCATGATGTTGTGCAGGAAGGCGCCGCGGGATTTCACCGCCTTGTTCACCTCGACCAGATGCTGGTCGTTGATGCCAGGGATCATCACGGAGTTGATCTTGGACAGGATGCCGCGCTCGGTGAGCATTTCCAGGCCGCGCATCTGCCGCTCGGTGAGGATCTTGGCGGCGTCAACGCCGGTGTAGCGCTTCTTGTTGTAGTAGATCCAGGGGTAGATCTTCGCACCCACCTCCGGGTCCACCATGTTCACGGTGATGGTGACGTGGTCGATGTTGTACTGGGACAAGCGCTCCACGTGATCGGGCAGGGTCAGGCCGTTGGTGGATACGCAGAGCTTGATGTCCGGCGCGTACTTGGCAACCAGTTCGAAGGTCTTGAAGGTCTTTTCCGGATTGGCCAGCGGATCGCCGGGGCCGGCGATGCCCAGCACGGTCATCTGCGGAATGGTGGAGGCCACCGCCAACACCTTCTTGGCGGCCTGTTCCGGCGTCAGTTTCTCGCTGACCACGCCGGGACGGCTCTCGTTGGCGCAATCGTACTTGCGGTTGCAGTAGTTGCACTGGATGTTGCAGGCCGGAGCCACCGCCACGTGCATTCGCGCATAGTGGTGATGGGCTTCCTCGCTGTAGCAGGGATGGTTCTTTACCTTGTCCCAGATTTCCTGCGGCAGGTCGTTCTCGCCCGCGCCCGATCCGCAGCTCGCCTTTCCGGAACCACCCGAGGTGCCGCAACCCTTGTGTTCGGCAACCTTCTGCATGATTTCGTCCACATTTCCCCCGGCGGCGTTCACCGGCGCCGCCTCTGTTTCACTGTGCGCAGTTTGCATCGCTTGCTCCTACAATCAGTACGTTCATTCCACCGCGCGGTTTTTCGGGCTGCCCCCGGCGAGCCTTACTGAACCTGCACTTGGCTACTCATCAACACTGTAGGCAAAGCAAGGCGCATACCATCGCCTAATCCGTTGGCGTTTCAATTACATACCTATTTCGTGCGGCTTTGCCTCCGTGTATGGAGCGGAACAAACTTCCGCTCTGTGTCGGTGTTTGTGACAAAGTCGACAATCAGTTCAGCGTAGGCTATTGATAAGCCATCTCATCTGGGGCTGAGCGACAAGGACTCCCGGCGGCTTCCCGGGCGAAAGACAAGTACGCCGGTTCAGATCAAAACGGATCGAGGCTTGCCTCGGTATTTTCTGGGGAGTTGACTCTGAAATCAGCGATTCCCTGATATAGAAGTAACTGAAGCTAAGTAGAAAACCGTAATTTTCACTTGCCCATTCCAGCGGCATTCATGAAAATGGCCCCCGTGACGGGCCAGGCTTCCCGCCGGTAAAAGGGCCGCGATAGCGAACATTGCGGTTCCAACCATGTTGCTTTCATCCGCCGTGATATAAGGATTATTGTCATGCAGCTCGACACCCTTGCTGGCCTGAAAAACATCCCGTTTCTTGCGGACGTACCCGACGACGTGCTGACGGACCTGGCTTCCAGTGCCATACGCAAGACCTTCCCCAAAAGCGCGGTCATCATCACCGAGGGCGATGAAGCCGGACCCCTGTTCATCATCCTGTCCGGCAAGGTGCGGGTCTACCTCAGCAACGAGGATGGTAAGATGGTGACCCTGTCGGAGCAGAAGGAGGGATCCTATTTCGGTGAACTGTCCATCCTGGACGATCAGCCGCGATCCGCTTCGGTCATGACGGTGGAGCCCTGCGTGTGCGCGCTGATTCCCCGTCAAGCCTTTCATTCCTGGCTGAAGAAGCATCCGGATGGGGCGGCGTTGGCCTTGATGCGCGGTCTCACCAAGAAGATTCGCATCCTGACCGAGAATGTGCGTGGCCTGGCTCTCTCCGATGTCTATGGGCGACTGGTGCGCACACTCAATGACCTGGCCGAGGAGGACGAGGACGGCCTGGCCATCAAGGATAAGGTCAGTCATCAAGACCTGGCGAACATGGTGGGTTCGTCGCGGGAGATGGTCAGCAAGCTCATGAAGGATCTGTCTTCCGGAGGATATCTGTCCACGGAAGGTCGCCGAATTCGCCTGCTCAGGAAACTCCCCGCCTCCTGGTAACGCGTCGGTTCATCCAGGCTTTTCAAATCGCGGCCCCGACGTCTTTTGGGGAACGTCGGCCGTTTCTCCCTGTCTGATGCACTACCCTCCGCAATCAGTTTCGTGCGGCGGCGTCCATGCATAACGACAACATGCCATTCCAGTGGAGAGCGATTATGATCGGCGGACTTTTATCGGTGTTCGTATTCGGATGGTTCTATCACACTGCCACCCAACTTCGGGTGAATCCATTTCAATGGGCCATCGGCGCCTTGATCGTGTTCTATCTGGTTCGCTACGGCTGGACCTACGCACTGTTGAAGCCCCTGATGGGCACTCATTTCACCAACCATTCCATGGCTACCGGTGTGGTGATCGAAATTTCCGGGGCCCTGCTGGGTGTTGCTGCCGCTGCCTGGTTCCGCAGCGCCGTGCTCCTCAAGCAGCACGCCCAAACTGCCTGAGGTTTCTCGCTTGAAGGGGGTTGCCAAGCTAAATGGCATACCCCCTTTCGAGGGCGTGCTGCTGGATCTGGATGGTCTGCTCATCGACAGCGAAACCAGCTACCTGCACGCTTGGCAGCAGGCGGGTTTGCAGTGGGGGGTGGATTTCCGCGAGGGCTTTCTCCGCTCGCTCGTCGGTTTGCATGCCGGTCAAGTGGACGCGCGTCTGGCGGCGGAGATCGGCAGCAGCTACCAGCGCGAGCGCTTTTTCGCTGACGCCGGGGCAATCTGGCGGGAGCATGTCGCTGCCTGCGGGATCGCGTGCATGCCCGGTGCCGAGGAGCTGCTGGCGTGGCTGGATGAGCAACGGATACCCTATGCCCTGGGCACCAACAGTGACAGCAGCGCGGCACGACGCTGTCTGGCGCACGCGGGCCTGGCAGGGCGTTTCAATGTGATGGTTTGCCGCGACGACGTTGCTGCCGGCAAGCCGGAGCCTGATGTCTACCTTCGGGCGGCAGCCAGCCTTGATTTGCGCCCCGAGCGTTGCCTGGTGCTGGAGGATTCGACTGTGGGCTTGCAGGCGGCGGCCAGTGCCGGTGCGATCCCTGTGCTGGTCCGTGAGCGGGAGGCGGATAGTGATATGGAGCGGCTGGCGCACGCCGTGTTCACGTCATTGCGCGAGGTGCTTGCCTGTCTTGCCTGAGGTGGATGCGCGTCCAGGGTCGCGATCCCGAGCCGCGTACGTTTTTTCTCGCGGCTGGCTTTGATATAAAGTGACGCGATCGGAATTGACGGAAGAGGCGGAAATGATCGGTGCCATCGCCATTGCGGCCATTGCGGTGTGGTTCTACAAGACAGCGGAGCGGGTGAGCCTTCCGGCCCTGCAATGGGTGGTGGGCGGGGTGATCGTCTACTATGCCGGGTTTCTAGCCTGGATGTACGGCGTGCTGCAGCCCGCGCTTGGAATCCGGTTTCAGAATCACAATCTGTGGCTGGGGCTGGCCATGGATATTTCTTCCGTGCTGGTCGGTGCGTTGGCGGCTTCCTTGTTCCGCTCCATGATCATGCTTAAGCGCGGTCAAAGGCCGTATGAGCGCGATTTCTAAGGCCTTACTTTCGAGTTAGCGATTATTTCTCGGCCGCCGGTGAGGTGTGCCAACTGTGACGATACCCCCCTTCCTCGATGAATTGGTGAGATTTCCTTTTTGCGGGGGCTTGCTATTTTCCAAAAACCGTGCTTTTATTTTTGTAACGACGCAACATTGTCTTGCATATTTGCAACACGGCATGCGCCTTGCTTGGAACCTAATAAGGAAGCGAAGCGGCGACTGAATTTTGACAGGGCCGTCTCTAAGCTCCGCCAGCTTCTGGAGGACTATGCCATGAATACCAACATTGTCACCCTGATTCATTCCTTCAACGGTTACATCTACGAAACCGCGGGCCTCATCACGGGCTTCTTCAGCGATTCCGAGCAGGCCCACGCCTGCGCGTCAAAGATCCAGACCATCTCCGACCGAGAAGTGGAAGTCTGCGGCAGTCAGTTGTTCGTCTGGATGTGACAGCCGATTTGTGGTTCAGGCGACGACCAGAATCTCGCCCTTGCCTAATCCCGACAGATCGCCGGCATAACGCCGCACCCGCTTGACCTGGTCCGCCAGGTCGCCAAAGCGGGTCGGGTAGCCCTGAAAGCCTTTCAGCAACAACGGCAGGAATCCCAGGGTGTGGGTGCCGCAGTCGTTGAAGGTGGCGGGGAGTTGGCCTGGTGACTTCAGCAGCAGCAGGGTGCCGCGCTTCATGGCGTAGCCGGGAAAGGCCCCTACGCTGCCCATGACGGCGATGGTGCCTGCGGTCATGCGTGCGCCCAGGTACGCGCCAGCGTTGCCCTCGATGAGAATCGCGCCGCGGCGCATGTGATCGCCGACGCGGTCGGCGGCGTCGCCCTTGACGATGACCACCCCACCCTGCATGCCTTTTTTGTCGCCCGGGAGGGCAGCGCCCAGGTAGTCGCCGGCATTGCCTTCGATGCAGATTTCGCCGTTTTTCATTTCACAGGCGGCGTAGGCATCCACATTGCCGCTGACATGGATCACGCCGTTCTTCATCAGCAACCCGAGATAGGAGCCGGCATCGCCTTCCACGGTGATGCTGCCGGACTCCATGCCCTTGCCGATGTAGTCCAGCTTGGCGCTGGCCTTGCTGACGACGATGGCGTCGCTGTCGCTGCCGCTGATGTCGAACACGGCGTCGGCGCGCAGCTTGCGGTTTCCGCATTGCAGCTCGATCCCGGCAATCTCCGCGGCGCCTTTGCCCGCCAGAGCGCCGGGTGTCAGGGGGGAGCAGTCCAGGCGCTGCTTCAGTTCGATCTTGAGGGTAAAGGTCAGTGCGCTCATATGCTTGGATTCCCGCTTAAGCCATGATGTCCTGGAGGTGGAACAGGAAGGGGCCCAGTTTTCCGCCATAGTTGCCGGCGCTGATGCGGCGGATGCCGTTGGCCGCGCCCAGTTCACAGGCGGCCTGGATGCCGACGCGCATGGACTTCTTGATGTCCTCGTCGCTCAGGCCGTCGATCACGATCTCCATCACCGATTCGATTTCAGGGGAGAGTTCGCTCTTGGTCTGGCCCTTCAGGGTCGGGCAGAAGGCGTCGTTGGTGGAGGCATTGAGGGATTTGTACTTGGAGCCCACCTTGGAGCCGGAGCGCACGACCCCGCCGGGGAAGGGCATGATGACGTTGGGCACCTTTTTCATCGCCTCGATCGCCGCCTCGCAGGCCGCCAGGGCTTGCGGCTGGGACTCCGCCAGGATCAGGAAGTTGCCGCCGCCCACCGCCGGAATCATGCCGGTGGTTTCCTCGGTGAGAAACTCGCCGTCCATCACCGGGACGCGCCAATAGCGCTTGCCGCGGATGCGCTTGGAAATCTGGAAGCCGTCGCCGAAGTAGCGGAGGTTCTTGCCCAGGGCTATGCGGTCGCCACCCTCGATGCCGGCGAACAGGGCCGAGGTGGGGGAGGTGAGCACGCACTGGCCGGCCCGGGTTTCCAGTTGCTTGGCCAGGCCCTTGCCGCCCATGGCGAAGATCATGGCGGAGACGCCGGGCCGGCCATCCGGGGTTTCTGAAGGGTCCAGTTCCCGCTCGATGCCTGCCTCGCAGCCGCAGGCGATGACCGAGGTGGCGAAGCCGGTGAAGGCGTTGGCGGAATGGTAGGCCCACTTCAAGTTCTGGGCGGTGATGATGACCCGCGTGGCTTTCATGGGGAAAGCCTCGGCGAAGGTCGGGTCGATGTGTACGCCGTTGATGATCATGCAGTGCTCCGAGGGCGCTAGTGCGGGTATTCCGACTCGATTCGTCCAACGCTTGGAAATATCCGGGACGTCTGGATCTGGCCGGTGCATTCATATTGCCAATTCATTGCTCCACCCCGCCTGCTCAGGCCCGGCCGCAGGGATGCACAAGGATCTTGCTGCGCCCGTCGCCCTCGATCTCCTCGTCGCGGATGATGAAGTTGTCCAGCTTCATGGTCAGGTAGCGGTCGTAATAGTCCTTCAGATCCTTTTCCACGCCGGACCGGTCGAACTCGGGCTTCACCGTGTGCACATTGCCCCAGACGATTTTCACCACTTCGCCGTGCTTGACCACCAGTTCGCCGTCCTTGAACACGTAGTCGGGCTTCTCGAACATCTTCTCCACGTCTTCCTGCTCGCTGTAGACGGTGATGTCCGCTCCGGCGCCGACGCCCAGGTGGCCGCGGTCGCTCAGGCCCAGCAGCTTGGCCGCGCCGGCGCGGGTCATGATGGCGATTTCGTAGAGACTGTACTCGCGGTCGATGGCGCCCAGGGTGCTCAGGGCCGCCGCGTCCGGGTTGATGGACGCCAGCATGTCGTTGCGGAAGCTCTTGTTCATCAGCAACTTGATCAGATGCGGATAGGTGGTGAAAGGCGCGCCGTTGGGATGGTCGGTGGTCAGGAAGATGCGCCAGGGGTCTTCAGCCAGCAGGAACAGTTCCAGGCCGATGGCCCACTGCAGGGCGTTGACGAAATTCTTGTCCTTGTACTTGAAGGGCACCACGCCGCAGCCGGCGTCGCACTCAATGTCCATGCACACCCATTTGCCGTTGTGGGCGTGTCCGGCGTTGGCGTGCTGGCGCTGGGAGTCGCCGGAGGCGGTGACCGTCGCCCCGAACAGGATCTGCCCCACGTCCATGGTGATGTTCTTGGTCTTGTTGAAGGCCTCGGCGATGCGCGCGGCGCCCGAGGAGAACTTGCGGTCGCCCTCGGTGCCGTAGCTGTGGAACTGGATGTGGGTGAGGTGCATGGGCAGCCCCTCGATTCCGCTCATGGTGTTGAGCGTGGTTTCCACATTGCCGGGCACCCCCAGGTTGCAGCCGTGCACGTGCAGCGGGTGCGGCACGCCTAGCTCATGGACGGCGCGGGCCAAAGTCTGCAGCACCTTGCGCGGGCTGACGCCGTAATACTGGTGCTGCTCGTCCAGGTCCAGGCTGCGCTGGTTGAACTTGAAGGCGCTGATGCCGCCCGGGTTCACCACCTTGACGCCGATGCACTGGGACGAATGGATGGTCCAAGCCACGTAGTTGTTGATTTCCTCCTGGCTCTTGCCGGAAGACAGCAGGCGCAGGAAGTAGTCGTCGCTGCCCAGCATGACATAGCCGCCCACATCCATGAGGGGCACGTCGGCCATCTCCATGTGCGCCTGGCGGGCGTTGATGGGCAGCACCGCCGGCTCGAAGCCCGCCGTGTAGCCCATTTCCGCATAGCGGTAGCCTGTGGTGAGGGTGGAGGGCACCGCATGGCCGCAGCCGGCGCGCATCAGGCCGTGGCGCTCCACCGGGTCGCCGCGGTGGTCCTCGGGCAGCAGGTTGCGGGCGATGGTCACCTTGCCGCCGCCGATATGGGTGTGCATGTCGATGGCGCCCGCCATGACGATCTTGCCGCGCAGGTCGTATTCCTGATCCGGCCTGGCATCTCCCGGCGGCGCCACGATGCGCCCGTCGCGCACCCAGATGTCGCGCGTTTCGCCGTTGACGCCGTGGGCCGGGTCATAGACTCGGCCGCCTGTGAGTTTGATCAGCATGGTGGAAGCTCTCCTAAATCTGTCGTAGGTCCGGTTAGCGCAGCGTAACCCGACAAACCGGCGATGGGCGGCGGAGCCGCCAGCACAGCCTGCGCTTTAAAGGGCGCGCTCGATGGCAGCCAGAACCTCGGCGCCGCTGGGCAGGCCCGCGTCGCGCAGCTTGCGCAGGGGCAGGCTCACCACGTTGTCGCAGCGGTACATGTGCCCGGCATGGTCGATGCCCGGCGCGCCCACCGGAATGAACACGTCCGGCTCTTTGTCCAGGCGCATGCCGCAGCGGCCCACCACCACGGTGGGCACGGAGGCGTCAGGCGGCGTCAGCTGCGCGTTGATGGTGGAAATCCACAGGAGCGCATCCGCCTCGCCGCTGGCCAGGAGCCGGGTTGTTCCGTTGTGGTAGGGATCGTATTCCGGATAACCGCGGGCATAGCTCACGCGGGTGGGATAGCCGGTCTGCCAGGCGAACACTTGGCTCGCGGTGCGATCGCCGTCCTGGCCACCCAGGGGCAGGGCGGCTGCGCGGGTGGTCTGGTTGAGGCTAACCACCGCCTGGCAAAGCTGCTGCACGGTCAGGTCGGCATGGGGGAATGCGAGGTGTCCCGCGGCCCAGGTGAGGACGCTGTAATGGGCCTGGCGCATGCGCTCCACCAGGGAGGACAGTTCGGTCACGGCGATGCCGCCGACGCTTTCCGCCTGCAGTTGAGCGCCGCGCGTCAGCGCGTTGAGGGCGGCCGCCACTTCCGGCAGGGCTTCGCTTGCGCAGGCCAGCACCTGGGCCTTGCGGCCGTCGGGCGCGGTGGAGGCATTCCCGCTGGGCGCGCGGCCGATGTAGACGATCTCGCGCTTGCTCGTGTCCTGGCCGAACAGGGTTTCAGTGTTCCAGATGAAACGCTCGTAGAAGCGGGGGAAGTCGGCCTCGATATCGCTGCCGAACACCACCAGCAGGTCCACGCGATTTTTGACCTCCGCCAGGGTCGTGGCCATCCAGCCCGTGTCGGCCAGCACCAGCAGGTTGCGCAGGCCGCCCTCGGCCCGGGCCTGATCCAGCACCGCGCCGCAGCGGTCGGCCAGGGACAGGGCGGCGCGGGTGTCATTCACGTCGGTGCCGAAGCCGCCGAACAGGGGCAGGCCGGCGGCGCGCAACAGCCCCGCGGCGGCGGCGACCGCTTCGGCCAGGCTGGCCGGCTTGCCGTTCACGCGGGGTTGCGTATCGCCCAGGGGCTGCTCGAAGCCCGCGACCGTCACGGCGTCGCCGTGCTCCAGCACCTTGATCTGACTGCCGTTGACCTGGATCTTGAGATCGTCCGACGCGATGCCGCAAAAGGGGCTGGGTACGTTTTCCCAGACCCGGGTACTACTGTCGGTCATGCCCTAGCCTCTGAATGTGCAGTTCCCGTGATGAATGTCGCTGGCCGATCAGCCTCGAGGGCAAAACTTGGCAGCGCGCGGCGCCCCGACCTTTTTTTAAGGAGTGATCGAGCGGTCCGCATAGTCGCGCAAGAATATGGAATTCAGCCCGCTTTTTCAACTCACGGGCCGCAGTCTGCCTCGGGGAGCGAGCCGGTGGGGTCTAGCCGGGAAACATTCTTGACGCTGTCAGAGGGCGTGCGCATCATTAAACGCACGAGCCGCGCTTGCATGGCTCGCCGGTGGAGAATCCAAGGGGCCAGGCTGCGGCGAAGGAGGAAGGCCGAAATGCATGATGTGTTCATCAGTTATGCCCACGACGACAACGGCATCCCGCGTGGCGCCTCCTTGCCGTTGGGATGGGTGACCCTGCTGGCCGAGAATCTCAACGTCGGCCCCGGTGTCAGGCGCAAGGACATCTTCATCGATCACCGTCTGCAACCGGGCGATGCCTTCGCCGGTGATCTGGTCGCCAAAGTCGAAGGCAGCGCGGTGCTGGTCGTGCTGCTTTCCCAGAACTATGTGGATTCAGTCTGGTGCGGCAAGGAACTGGAGCATTTCGTCCGCAGTCACGCAAACGATCCCCAGCGCCCGGCGGACGTCTTCGTGGTGGAACTCCATCCTTTCGAGGAACTGGAAAGGGTTCCGGAAATCATCCAGCAACTGCGTGGGCAACTGATCCACGCCAAGTTCTGGTTTCAGCCGACCGACTCGCCATCGCCGTTTTTGGCCGGTTATCCCAGCCCGCTGGACGGTGGCGAGGCCGGGAAGGATCACTATTGGCGCGAGTTGAACAAATTGCGCGTGGCGGTCGACAGCCGGCTGCGCAGTTTGCGTGCCCAACCCCCGATAGCCCCCGCCAGCCAGCCGCTTCCGGCCGAGGTCAGGCCCGAGGCTGACAAGTCCGCCTGGTCCAGCGTGCTGCTGGCCGATGTCACCGACGATCTGGAATCCCAGCGTAATGCCATGCGGGCAGCTCTGGAGGCGGAGGGCATCGCCGTGCTGCCCGAGGGGGACTACGTCGGCCTGAGCCCCGAGGAATTCGAGCAAAACTTCACGGCGGATCTGGCCAAAAGCGAGCGTTTCGTCCAACTCTTGTCCCCGGTGGCGGGCCGCAAGCCGCGCGATTATCAGGCGTCTCTGCCTCAACTCCAATATCAGCGAGCTCTCGCCGCAAAGTCACCCATCATGCAATGGTGCGAGCGCCTGCCGGCCATGGGTGAGATTGCCGACCCGGGCCATGCGGCCTTGTTCGCCACCGAGAGCCTGCGGGTCACCCACCTGGCCGGATTCCAGGCCGAAGTGATCGGCACCCTGCGTGCCGCCCGCGAACAGCGTGAACGTGAGGAAAAGCTGGCCAAGCAGGCTCCGGCCCTGGAGCCTAGCCGGCGGCGGCTGGTGTTCATGGACGATCTGGCCAGCCAGCCGGGCCTCAACGATAGGCTCCGGGCCATCATCAAGGGCGAGAACTGCGATATCCGGAGCCTCCCGCCCAACGCGCCCCTGGGCAACAACGGCATCGACGTCAAAGAGGTGCTCAAGCCCTGCCGGGCCGGCATCACGGTGTTTGCCGACCGGGCCAAGTTCCTGACGGTCTACAACCGGCTGACCTTCCTCCTCAACCAGGTGGCCGAGGGCAGCCTGCCGGTGGCCCGCTGGGGCGTCTATCTGGAACAGGGCACGGTGCAGAGCGAATTCGGCATCGACTCAGAGGACGTGGTGCCGCTGGACGAGCAAGGTCTGGCGGACTTCCTGCGAGGGCTGTAAATCATGCGCGCCCTCAAGCTGAACCTTTCGCCTTATGTGGGGCTTCGTCCGTATACGGAGAAAGAGGCCCTGCTGTTTTTCGGCCGCGACGCCCATGTTCGCGATCTGCTGGCCAAGTTGGAAGGCCGCCAGCGCTTCATCCCGGTGCTGGGCGCGTCCGGCACCGGCAAATCCTCACTGGTGCGGGCCGGGCTGATTCCCGCCCTGCACCGAGGCGCGCTGGCCGAGGCCGGCCATTCATGGCAGGTCTGCATCATCAAGCCGGGGGATGCGCCCCTGGCGAACCTGGCACGGGGGCTGGCGGAGGATTCCCGCTGGCTGGATGGCGAGCACCGCGAGATGGCGGTGTCGGCCCTTCGGGCAAGCCTGGGGGTGAGTCCCTTGGCCCTGTCGGAACTGCGCCGCGCCAAGGCCGAGACATTTGGCGAAGAAGCCTTGCTGCTGGTGGTGGACCAGTTCGAGGAAATCTTCCGCTACCGCCAGCAGAATCCGGACGAGGCCGACCGCTTCATTCAACTGCTGCTGCGCTCGGCCAGGGAAGATGTGCCCATCTACGTGGTCATCACCATGCGCTCGGATTTTTTGGGTTCCTGCGTGGCCTTCTTCGGCCTGCCCGAGGCCATCAATGGGGGGCTCTACCTCACCCCGCGCCTGAGTCCGGAACAGCTCAAGTCGGTGATCGCCTCGCCCCTGGGGCTGGTGGGCGGCAGCATCGATCCGGTGCTGGTCACCCGTTTGGTCAATGGTTTGAAGGGCGAGGACGAGTTGCCGGTGCTGCAGCATGCCTTGCTGCGCATGTGGAACCGTGCGCAGGAACAGGGCCGCAGCCGCATCGAGGCCGAAGATTTCGAAGCCGTGTGCAGTGCGCCGGAGGACGAGCCCGGTGCGCCGGATCTGGCTTACGCCATCGACCGCCATGCCGAGGAACTGTATCTGGCTTTTGCGCCGGAAGCGCAGATGGCGGCGCGGCGGATTTTTCCAGCCCTGGTGGAACGCCAAGGCAACACCGACGTGCGCCGCCCGCAAAATCTCGCCGAACTGGCTGCCCTGACGGGCGAAGGGCAGGACGCAATGGCGCTGTCGGTGGTCGAAGCCTTCCGCTCGCCCGGCGCGGGCTTTCTGCTGCCAGCGCCCGAGCAGGCGCTTGAAGCGGCCCATGTGGTGGACTTCAGCCACGAGGCCCTGATCCGCCAATGGCGGCGGCTGCAGGACTGGCTGACCGAAGACGAGGCCGACGCCCAGGAGTTGCGGGAATGGCGGCAACGGGCCATGCGGCAGCAGTCGGGGGGCGGCTGGCTGGACAACAATGACTGCGAACGGGCAGAGCGCTGGCAGGAACGCTTGCTTCGCTGTGGCGACGCCAAGCGCTGGGCGCTGCGTTATGTCAGCTCCGAGGACTGGCGCATGATCAGCGCCTACATCGACGCCAGCCGTCAGCGCCTCACGGAGGAAGCGGAAGAGCGCGAGCGCCTGCAGCAGGAGCTGCGGCAGTCCGAGTTGAAGCGTTTGCGGTCTGAGGCCCGCTGGGCCAAGGGCATCGCCATCTCGGCCATGGTTCTGCTGGTCGGAGGCTTGCTGCTGATCCAGTTTCTGGCATTCAAGGATGAGCATCTGTTCAGCTACCGCGCCGCTGTCTACGCCTTGCTGGGCAAGACCGGCATCTACACCTTGCAGCCGGAGATGGTGCAGATTCCGCCCGAGGACGTTTGGCGTGACCCGGCCAAGCGGAGCTTTCTCATGGGGTCCGAGAAAATCGATCTACTATCGTTTGATACGGAGTATCCCCAGCATCCCGTCACCTTTGCCAAGCCCTTCGAGATGGGGCGGTACGAAGTCACCTTCGATGAGTACCAGGTGTTCGCCTATCTCATCGAAGGCGATGGCGGCTGCGCTGACCGGCATAAGATCGAGACACCCGGTGATCAGGATTCCGGCTGGGGGCGAGGGAAACGGCCGGCAATCGGCGTCTCCTGGGACGATGCGATCTGCTACGCCCAGTGGTTGAGTCGGCGGACCGGCAAGGCCTATCGTCTGCCCAGCGAGGCGGAATGGGAATATGCCGCCCGCGCCGGCACCACTACCAGTTATTGGTGGGGTGACGGGACGAATTTGAGCAAGGCCGTGTGCAGGGACTGTACTGCTGAGTTCGAAGGCAGGAAAGAGGGAAAAGAGAGCGCCGAAGCGGGCGATCCGGCCATTCCGCTGAACCCCTGGGGGCTTCAGAATACCAGCGGCAATGTGCAAGAGTGGGTGCGAGACTGCGCGCATGAAAGCTACGAGGGCGCGCCCGTCGACGGCAGCGCTTGGGAAGAAGCCGGCTGCGAAAGTGGCCAGCGCGTGATGCGGGGCGGTTCGTGGGAAGACGTACCTGGCAATGTTCGGTCCGCGACCCGTAGCGCCAGGCCCCCGGACTACCGGTTCAACTGGATCGGTTTTCGGCTCGCCAAGACGCTCTAAACCTTTGTTATATTAACCTTTGCGCGCGGCCCTGCGGGCCACACCGACTTTTTTCCGTCCGTCCCGGCGCGATCCGGCAGGCCGACAGCGTCGCCCTGGGCCTTTTGGTACAATGCACGCCCATCGCCTTCCATCACGTCCGAAACCCAGGAAACATGCCCGGAGCCTCCATCAATCCCGCTCCCGAGATCCAGATCGTCGCCCCGGCGCGCCTGCACATGGGCTTCATCGATCTGGGCGGGGCCCTGGGGCGGCGCTTCGGCAGCATCGGCGTGGGCGTCAACGAGATCGCGACGCGCCTGAGCCTACATCCCTCGGATAGCCTGGAAGCCGAGGGGCCGGGCGCGGCGCGGGCCCTCAGGGCCGCCCGGGCGGTCTGCGCGCACTTGCGGATTCCCTGCGCTGGGGCCATCACGATACACGAGGCCATACCCGAGCACGTGGGCTTGGGCTCCGGCACCCAGATGGCTCTGGCGGTGGCGGTGGGCATGGCCCGCCTGCATGGCGTGGAATTGAGCGCCCGCGATGCCGCTCAGGCCATCGAGCGCGGGGCCCGCTCCGGGATCGGCATCGCCGTGTTCGAGCAGGGCGGTCTGATTCTGGACGGCGGCCGTGGCCCCCACACCGTGACGCCGCCGGTGATCTCGCGGCTGGCGATGCCGCAGTCCTGGCGTTTCATTCTGATTTTCGACCAGCGCGGCCAGGGGCTGCACGGCAAGCCGGAGGTGTCGGCGTTCGAGTCCCTGCCCCCGTTCCCGCAGGCCCTGGCGGCGCGGCTCTGTCACCGATTGTTGATGCAGGCGCTGCCGGCCCTGGCCGAGGGCGATATCGTCAATTTCGGTGCGGTCATCACGGAACTGCAGCAGGCGGTGGGGGATCATTTCGCCCCGGCCCAAGGCGGGCGCTTCACCAGCCCCGAGGTGGGCGCGGCGCTGGATTGGCTGGGCGCGGAAGGCGCGGTGGGTCTGGGCCAGAGTTCCTGGGGCCCCACCGGGTTCTGTCTGCTGGACAGCGCGGACTTGGCGGCCAAGCTCCAGGCCGGTGCCGCACAGCGCTTTCAAGGTTTGGATTTCGTGCTGGCAAGCGCGCGCAATTGCGGAGCCGAGGTCCAGATTCAGGGGGCCGATTCGTCCGGTCGCTCCGAATCGGCGGAGCCGCGCACACGGGTGGCGTCGGGGGCTGCCTGAGCGCAGGTCCTGCGCCCTTGGTTGCTAAAGGCCATCGCCCGCTCCTGCTGGTTGCGCTCTCCGCCAGGGTGATGGCCGAATCCGCCGCGCGGGGTGGCTTGCGGCCGGTCAGCCTGGACCTGTTCGGGGATGCGGATACCCGTGCCGCCTCCGCTCATTGTGTGGCGCTGCCATCCCGTGATCGGGGATTTGACGAGGACGCCCTGCTGGCCGCCGCCCGGGCCTGGACCGGCGCGGAGCTGGTCTATGGCGGCGGCGTCGACACCCGCCCGGAACTGCTGCGGCGGCTGGTGCGAGGCAACAGGCTGCTGGGTAATGGCCCCGACACGGTGCGGCTCGTTCATGATCCGGCCCCCTTCTTCGCGATGCTGGACCGGTTGGGCATCCGGCATCCGGACGTCGTGTTTTCACCTCCCGTAGACACCGGCTCCTGGCTGCTCAAGGAAGCGGCGAGCGAGGGCGGTTTTGGCGTTCGCCCCTGTGCTTCCGGCGGCGGGTCGGTTCCCCCAGGCGCTTATTTTCAGCGCCGGCTGACTGGCAGGGTCTTTTCGGTCCTGTTCCTGGCGGATGGCCAGTCGGTTGCCCTCATCGGTTTCAACAGCCTCTTTACCGATTCGGGAAATCCGGAGGCGCCTTTCGTGTTCGCCGGCGCCATCAACCGTGCGGAACTGACGAGGCGGCAGCGTGAGGTCATCGCCGACTATGCGGACCGTCTTGCCAAGGGGCTTGGTTTGGTGGGGCTCAATGGCATCGATTTCATGCTGGAGGGCGGCGAGGTACGGGTGTTGGAGCTCAACCCCAGGCCCACGGCCACCGTGCAACTGTTTGATGCGGAGCGGCCAGGCGGGTGGCTGTCCGCGCATAGGGCGGCCTGCCGCGGCGAACCGGTAGCGCATTATCCTGTATCCGGTCCGGTGCGCGGCTTTCGCGTCGTGTTCGCCGACAAACCTCTGGCGCTTGCGGAGGATCTGGCCTGGCCGCCCTGGTGCGCCGACCGCCCGTGCGCTGCGTCGGTCATCGAGCTTGGAGAGCCGATTTGCACGGTGACTGCCTCCGGTTCGAATTTTGAGACGGTTGAACACTTGCTGGCCGAGCGGGCGGCGCGGGTGCTGCATAGGGTGGAATTGCCGTGGTCCCGTAGCCTGGAATCAGCCCTGTGACCCTTAAATGCGCGCGTTGGCGAGCGCGACGGACGGGAAACGGCGCTTCGGTTGCAGCGGGGCGGGGGAGCGTGTACGCTTTTGCGCCGAAAATACCGGCGCAAGTCCGAGTGATGCCCGCCAGATCGAACACGTGCCGAAGGGCGCCCCTTTAAGAGTCAGCATTCACCACGAACGGGAAATCAATCAGCCATGTCTCAAGCAGTCAGCGTCAACGCCCACGCCTTGCCCATCGTCAAGCATCTGGTCGCCAATGCCGACAAGCTGCGCCTCAAAATCACTCGTGCCAGCAACGGCGCCACCATCATTGACGCGGGCATTCAGGCCCTGGGCAGCCTGGAGGCGGGACGCCTGATCGGCGAGATCTGCATGGGCGGGCTCGGCACCGTTACCCTGACCCACGGCGGGCCATTCTCACGCTGGCCGCTTATGGTGAATGTGCATTCCACCAATCCGGTGATCTCCTGCCTGGGCAGCCAGTACGCCGGCTGGAGTCTGTCCCACGGCGAGCGCAAGGGCGCCTTCTATGCCCTGGGCTCCGGCCCCGCGCGCGCCCTGGCGACCAAGGTCAAGGACGGCAAGGAGGAACCGGTGGAGGAGTTGTACAAGGAACTGGGTTACCGCGACCAGTGCGGGGAAACCGCCATCGTCATGGAGGTGGACAAGATCCCGCCGGTGGAGTTGATCGACAAGGTGGCGCGCGCGACCCAACTGGATGCGTCCGCCGTGACCGTGATCCTCACGCCTACCAGCAGCCTGGCCGGCGGCATGCAGGTGGTTGCGCGGGTGCTGGAAGTGTCCCTGCACAAGGCCCATTCCCTGCATTTCCCGCTGGAGCACATCATCGACGGCACGGGCTACGCGCCGGTGCCGCCGCCTCATCCCAATTTTGTCGAGGCCATGGGGCGCACCAACGACGCCATCCTGTTCGGCGGCACCGTGCATCTGTTCGTCAAGGGCAGCGATGACGCGGCGGAGACGCTGGCCACCAAGCTGCCCAGTTCCATGTCCAGCGACTACGGCAAGCCTTTCGCCCAGGTATTCAAGGATTACAAGTACGACTTCTTCAAGATCGACGCCATGCTGTTCAGCCCGGCCCGTGTCATCGTGACCGCCGTTGATTCGGGGCGCAGCTTCCACGCCGGCCAGTTGGACGAGGAGTTGCTGGAGCGCTCGTTCGGCGGGGAATAGTGAACCGGCTTGCTATCGTCACCGACGACCCGGGGTGGCACGGTGTTCGGCTCAAGCGCGCTTTCGCCGCCCGGGGTCTTGATTCCTGCTATGTCTCGCTGACCCAGTGCCGGATCGATCTGGCGGGGGAGGGACCCGCCGTGGTGGTTCCGGGGTTTGAAACGGAATTGCCGAAAGGCGTGTTCGTGCGTGGCGTTCCCGGGGGTTCCCTGGAGCAGGTGACGTTTTATCTCGATATCCTGCACAGCCTGCGCTTGCTCGGTGTCACCGTCTACAATGATGCGCGCTCCATCGAGCGCACGGTGGACAAGGGCATGACCAGCTTCCTGCTGCGCCAGGCCGGCATTCCAACGCCTCCCACCTGGGTCGTGAACAGCCGTGAGGACGCCTTGCGGATTGCGGCCCGGGAATTGGAGCAGGGCCATGAGGTGGTGTCCAAGCCGCTGTTCGGCTCGCAGGGAGAAGGGCTGCAGCGCCACCGTCACCTGGAAGACCTGGAGCAGCTGGCGGACAGCAACGGCATCTTCTATCTCCAGCGCTTCGTGCATTGTGGCGAGGCGCCCCACGACTGGCGCGTCTTCGTCATCCGCGGCCGAACGGTCGCCGCTATGCGCCGCTGCGGCCTCACCTGGCTGAACAACGTGGCCCAGGGCGCGCGTTGCGAACCGGTCCGTCTGGACGACCTGCTCCTGTGCCGCATGGCCGAGGATGCGGTGAAGGCGGTGGACATCGCCTATGCCGGGGTGGATATCATCCGCGATGCCCAGGGCCGCTACACCGTGATCGAGGTGAACAGTGTGCCCGCCTGGAAGGGTCTGCAGAGTGTTTCCGACGTGGAGATCGCGGAACTGTTGGCGGATGATTTTCTCGCCCAGTGCGCCGTTCCGCCTCCGGACGTCCAGGCGTCTGCTTCGTGCTGATTTCGGATGCAAAAGCCTTGCAGGCCGCCTACCTTGATGCCTGTGAGGAAGAGCTCCAGGCCTTCAAGCCGGGCAATGTGAGCGTCCATTCCGAGGGCCACGATATGAGCGTGGCGGATTTCCGCCGCAGCGCCGAGGCCAGCGCGCCCTACCTGTGCGATCCCGCGCTAGGGTTGGGGGAGCGCATTTACCACGCCATTCGGGCCACCCGTGAGGCGGTGGGTTGCAATACCAACCTGGGCATCGTTTTGCTGGCCGCACCACTGATTCTCGCCTGCGAGCTAGGGGAAAAAGATTATTCCCTGAGGGAAAACCTTGGACGGGTTCTGAGCAGCACCAGCCGGGAAGATGCCAGCTGGGTGTTCCGCGCCATATGCCTTGCAAGCCCCGGAGGGCTTGGGCGCGTGCAGGATCACGATGTCAGCGGGGAGGCCAGGGTGACTTTATTGGAGGCGATGGAGGCCGCTTCCGATCGGGATATGATCGCCTTTCAGTATGCGAGCGACTACGCGACGGTTTTTGAAATGGCGATTCCGAGCTATCATACATCGTTTTCCCGGTGGCGGGATGGAAGATGGGCGGCCGTGGCCGTGTTCGCGAAACTGCTGAGGCAGATTCCGGACAGCCACATCGGACGCAAGTTCGGAGACCGGTTCACCGGGATGGTGAGCGACAGGATGGCGCGGATCGATGAAGCGTTGTCCCGTCTCGAGAGACCTGAGCTACTCTTGGAGTTTCTGCGGGAGGCGGATGCCGAGTTCAAGTCTGCCGGAATCAATCCGGGAACCACGGCTGATCTGACGGTGACATGCCTACTGGCGGTACGTCTGCAAAGTCTTGTCGATGCGCGCGCGGCCTGAGCCGCGCGGGTCTCCAAGGCACGTAGGGGTGCATCGGCACGTACGTGGCAGTGTCTTTAATCAAGTAGTTCTATCGTAAATTTGTACAGAAGAGGAAATCGAAAATGGCAAAAATCAATAAGTTGTTGGTCGGTGAAGCGCTGTGTGGCGGTGGCAATGAAATCGCACACATCGACTTGATCCTGGGGCCCCGTGGCAGCGCGGCTGAAACCGCGTTCGCAAACACCCTGACCAACAACAAGGACGGTTTCACTTCGCTGCTGGCAGTGGTTGCTCCCAACCTGCTGTGCAAGCCGAACACGGTGATGTTCAACAAGGTCACCATCAAGAACGGCAAGCAGGCCACCCAGATGTTTGGACCGGCTCAGCGTGGTGTTGCCATGGCGGTTGCTGATTGCGTCGAGGACGGCACCATTCCGGCTGACGAGGCTGACGATATCTTCATCTGCGTTGGCGTGTTCATCCACTGGCTGGCTGAAGACGACGCCAAGATCCAGGACTACAACTACGAGGCCACCAAGCTGTCCATCAAGCGTGCCATCGCCGGCGAGCCGAAGGCAGCCGACGTCGTTGCTCGCAAGGGCACCGAGGGCCACCCGTTCGCAGCTCACAACTAAGAGCTGAGGACGCGGGCGCCGCCTTGCTCAGGCAGGGCGGCAGCCCGAGGGTTCCAAACAGGAAAAGCGCCGCAAGGCGCTTTTCCTGTTTGCGGCTAGCGCGAAATCAACTATTCAAACGTGACGAGCCTTCCATCGTGCAGGGCGCTGGCCACCAATGCGCCATCGATCCCTATTTTCTTCAGACTTTCCAGGTCTCCGGAACCACGCACGCCGCCAGCCGCAGCGAGCCAGAGGTCTGGGGCGAGCGTGCGTAGGTGTCGAAGCCGGTCAAAATCGGGGCCTTGGCTGCTACCGACCCGGTTCAGGCACATGACGAGGGTCTGCTGCGGCCAGAGATCCAGGTGGCTCAAAATCTCCCCAGGTCCCACAAACTGCCCGTCGAAGTGATCCAGAGACAGAACCCAGTCGCGCCCTTCGAGCGAGAGTTCGCGCCATTGCCTGCAGTCCAGCGATTCCGTGCCCACCACGGGGGTCCAGTCGCCCACGGGTGCCGGCCAGCCCGCATCGACCCAGAAGCGCACGGCGGGAAAGGCGGCAGCCAGTGCTCCGATAAGATCGCTTTGCGGGACTTTGCCCGTCAGGGCGTCGAGATCGGCAAGGTAGATGGTGGAAAATGGATGAAGCCGGAGGAAGGCCTGGACTATGGAGAATGGATTGCTGCCCGGACACAAGGGGGTCTCTATGGGCCGGTAGTGCTGGCGCTGGCCCAGATGGGCGTGGACGACCGCGCCGCCCTGGAGGTCGATCACCGGTATGACAGTCATGGGGCAGGTGAGGCGGGAAGCTAGGTCGTGAAGGTACTGGTCTACGAATATATTACCGGCGGCGGCCTGCGCGGGGAACGGCTGCCAGCGAGCCTGCTGCGTGAAGGCGGACTGATGCTGGAATCCGTGGTCGGCGATCTGCTGGATCTGGATGGGATCAGCGTGACGGTCCTGCGTGATGATCGCTTGGCGCCGATGCCGGAGCGGGCCGGGCTGACGCTGCGGGGGGTGGCCTCGGCCACTGAATTGCCCTTGATTTGGCGTGCCGAGGTAGCGGCCACCGACGCCACCTTGCCCATCGCCCCGGAGAGCGGCGGCATATTGGAGGCGCTGTGCACCGACGTCGAGCGGGCGGGAAAGCCGCTCCTCACCACGCCGGCTGACGGTGTGCGCCTGGCCGCCAGCAAGCTGCAGACAGCACGGCGCCTTTCGCATCATGGGGCGCCGGTGGTGCCCACCGAGCGCTGGCCGTCTGCCTCTCCAACCTGGCCCTGCGTCATCAAGCCCGACGATGGCGTTGGCTGCGAAGGCACACGGATCTTCGATCAGGGCGATGGGGCACCGGCTTTAAACGAAGAGACGGCCTGGGTTGTGCAGCCCCTGGTGCCAGGCGAGGCCCTGAGCCTGTCGGGGCTTTTTTGCAACGGGGCTGCCCGCCTGCTGAGCTGCAACCGGCAGATGATCGAGCGTGCTGGAAACGCTTTCGTGCTGCGCGGCTGCCTGGTGAATGCGCGGTCAGACACGGATGGCAGCTGGCAGGCGCTGCTGGATGATATCGCGCAGGCGGTGCCGGAACTCTGGGGCTATGCGGGAGTCGATCTGGTGCTGGGAGCGGACGGTCCGCAGGTTCTGGAGATCAATCCGCGACTGACCACATCCTATGCGGGACTAAGAGACGCGCTGGGACTCAACCCTGCGCGTTTGCTTCTGGACCTCAAGACGACCGGCGTCCTGCCGGGGCCCGTGAGGGGGCGGGAGACGATTGAAATTGCGTGGAGGACTGAATTTGCGGAATGAGCTCGTCGGCTGGGACATCGGCGGAGCTCACCTGAAGGCTTGTCTGCTGGAAGACGGCGAGCTTGTGGCAGTGGCGCAGCAGGCCTCGCCCCTCTGGCTGGGGCTCGAGCACTTTCACCGGGCGGCAAATGCCATCCTCGAATCGCTGCAGCCGGGCGCCGAATGCGTGCATGCGGTCACCATGACCGGCGAGTTGGCCGATGTCTTCGCCAGCCGGGAGGAGGGTGTCGCCGCCTTGACTGCGGCCCTGGGCGAACACGTCGGTTCGCAGCGAATGTACCTTTTTGCGGGACACCAGGGCTTCATGGCGGCGACAGACTTGCGCGTCGAGCACACGGCTGTGGTGGCGTCGGCCAACTGGCTGGCCACCGCGCTGTACGCGGCGAGCCGGGTGCGTGATGCCATCCTGGTGGACATCGGCAGCACCACCACGGATGTGATACTCCTGCAAAATGCTCAGGTGAACGTTCGAGGCTATACCGATTGCGAACGAATGCGTTACGATGAACTCGTCTACTGTGGCGTGGTCCGAACGCCGCTGATGAGCCTGGGACAGTACGCTCCTTTGGATGGGAACTGGGTCGGACTGATGGCCGAGCATTTCGCCACCACGGCGGACATCTACCGCCTGACCGGCGAGTTGCCGGAAGGGGCCGATCAAATGACGGCGGCAGACGGTGGCGCCAAGACGGCGGCGGCGAGTGCGCGGCGCATCGCGCGGATGGTCGGTCTCGATGCGGAGTCCATGGATGGGGCGGTCTGGCGCGGATTGGCCCGCTATTTTCGCGAACTGCAACTGCAGCGTGTGGGCTTGGTTTGCGAAAGACAGTTGTCCCGCGGCCTGACGCCGCCGCAGGCGCCCTTCGTCGGGGCTGGTATCGGCCGCTTTCTGGTGCAAGAATTGGCCCGTAGGTTTTCCCATCCTTATCAAAACATTGATGATCTTTATCCGGTGCGCGACCGCTCACCATCCGGATTCAACGTCGCCGACTGCGCCCCGGCCGCAGCAGTTGCTTGTCTTGCGAGGCAATGGCCATGCATAAAATGACCTGCAGAATCCACGAACTGCCGTATTTCGAGGATAGCGCCGGGCTGTTCATGCCCTGGGCAGACCGGCGCTGGGCGGTCTTCCTGGATAGTGGTCTCGCCCACGAGCAGCAGGGCCGCTACGACATCATTGCGGCGGAGCCGGTCTGCACCCTCGTCACGCGGGGTAATCTCACCGAAATCAGGGCCGAGGGCAACATCACCCTCTCGCCGGAAGATCCCTTCACCCTGGTCCGGCGGTGTCTCGGGGATGAGGCGCCGTCGATTCCCGGACTGCCCTTCTGCGGCGGTGCCATCGGCTATTTCGCCTATGATCTGGCTCGCCGAGTAGAGGTGCTGCCGGAGCGAGCCGCGGCGGAGGAAAATATCCCCGACATGGTGGTGGGCATCTACGACTGGGCCGTGGTGGTCGATCACCATGAGCGCCGCAGCTGGCTGGTGGGGCAGGGGCGTGATCCTGCGACCTTCGCGCGCTGGCCGCATCTGATCCAGGCCTTCAGCCAGGTTCAGACCATGCCCTGGCAGTTGGCCGATTTCCAGGTGCTGGGCGAGGTGTCGGCCGACATGAGCCGCGCACGCTACGGCCGCGCCTTCGATCGCATCCAGCATTACATCCGCGAGGGCGATTGTTATCAGGTCAACCTCACTCAGCGCTTTTCCGCCTACTGCAAGGGCAATCCCTGGTTTGCGTACCAGTCCCTGCGCCATATCAACCCGGCGCCATTCAGTGCCTACTTGAACCTTCCCCAGGTGCAGTTGCTCAGTTCGTCCCCGGAGCGCTTCCTCAAGTGCGTGGAGCGTTGCGTGGAAACCAAGCCGATCAAGGGAACCCGGCCTCGCTCGCCCAACCCGGCGGTCGACCAGGCACAGCTGGAAGAATTGCGCGGCAGCAGCAAGGACAGGGCGGAAAACCTGATGATCGTCGACCTCCTGCGCAACGATATCGGCCGGAATTGCCAACCGGGCTCGGTACATGTGCCGGGCCTTTTCGAGGTCGAAAGCTATGCCACTGTGCACCATCTGGTCAGCACAGTG
The DNA here is from genome assembly GCF_000934725.1 of Methyloterricola oryzae. Taxonomy (NCBI): domain Bacteria; kingdom Pseudomonadati; phylum Pseudomonadota; class Gammaproteobacteria; order Methylococcales; family Methylococcaceae; genus Methyloterricola; species Methyloterricola oryzae. The sequence continues at coordinate 10,100 of NZ_JYNS01000006.1, read as the reverse complement.
CGCGGCAAGCTTGCCCAGGGCAGTCATGTCCTCGATCTGCTGCGGGGCTGCTTTCCGGGTGGCTCGATTACCGGAGCGCCCAAGATCCGCAGCATGCAGATCATCGAGGAACTGGAGCCCTGCCGGCGCGGAGTCTACTGCGGCTCCATCGGGTACGTGGGATACGATGGCGCCATGGACAGCAACATCGCCATCCGCACCCTGGTGCATTCCGACGGCCGCATCCGCTTCTGGGCGGGAGGCGGCATCGTGGTCGATTCCGACCAGGAGCAGGAGTATCAGGAGTGCTACCACAAGGCGGCGGCAATGCTGCACCTGCTGGAGCAGTTCAAGGTAAAACGGACCGGCGCGGACCATGTGGGTCGTTAAGCTGGGCGGCAGCCTGGCGGATTCAGACCTTCTGCCGCTCTGGCTGGAGGCCTTGGCGGAGTGCCCCGGCGTGGTGGTGGTGCCCGGTGGTGGGCCGTTTGCCGATGCTGTGCGGGAGGCTCAGGTGCGGTGGGCATTCAGCGAACAGATTGCGCACGACATGGCCATCTTGGGGATGCGCCAGTACGGTCTGATGCTCGCCGATCTGGGCGGCTTGCCGATGACCAGCGAGCCCGGGGAACTGCTTGAGTGGCGGGATCGCTGTGCGGTTTGGTTGCCGTTACCCAAGACGCTCAACGCCGCCGGGATCTGCGCTTCCTGGGATGTCACTTCGGACAGCATCGCCGCCTGGCTGGCGGCTCGTCTCGAGGCCGACAACCTGCTGCTCATCAAACACGCCAGTTTTAGCCAGCCGGCCCTGGAGTGCGGCTACCTGGCCGGCACCGGCGTCGTGGATGCGGGCTTCGAGTCCTATTATTCCCACTGTGGCTGTTCCGGCTGGATCGCCGGGGTTGAGGATCATGACCACCTTGCCGCGGCACTGGCCGCGCCGAGCGAGCATTTTCTGCGAATCGCCTGAACGCGTGCGTTCAGGCGGCGTGATTGAACCAGTTCTGGAAATCCGCCGGATCGATGCCAAAATCGCCCAAGTGCCGCATGGCTTTAATTCCGTAAGCTTGGCCGGATTTGTCTTTCTCGATATCGCGCAGGTCCAGCAGTCGCGGCGCAATCGGTTTCTTCTCACGGTCGCGTACGATGAGTATCTGTGGCCGCAGTTGAAGGCCTGGGTTCGATTCGACCACGATGGCGACTTCTCCTGAAGTCAGTTCGACGATGCTGCCAGGAGGGTAGACGCCGAGGCTGCTGATGAAGCCCAGCGCCAGATTCCGGTCGATCTGTCGTGCGGTGGCGATCTTGTTGAGGATTTGAATGGCGTCCAGGTGGGTGCGGCCTTTCTGGTAGCAGCGATTGCTGGTGATGGCGTCGTATTTGTCGACCACCGCGACGATCTTGGTGTTGAGGTTCAGCTGACTTTCCTGCAAGCCCCTGGGGTAGCCACTGCCGTCCAGGTTCTCGTGGTGACCATAAGCGACGTCCACCGTTCCGCTGAAGATGTTGCGCCCGGACATCAGGATGTCCCGCCCATAGACGGTGTGGAGCTTCATGGTCTCGAACTCCTCGTTCTCGAGCTTTCCTTCCTTGGTCAATATTTCCAGAGGCACCGATATCTTGCCCATGTCGTGCAATAGGCCGCAGGTGCCGATGGCTTCCAGCTCCTTGGTGTTCATGCCGGCGAAGCGCCCCAGTACGATGGAGTAGATGCAGACATTGAATGAATGCTGGCTGGTGTAATCGTCCTTGCTCTTGATCTGCATCAGGTACATCAGGGCTTCCTGATTCCGCATGAGGCTGCTGACGCATTCCGAGACCGCCGACTTTGCCAGTTGCACATCCAGGGCGCGGCCGAATTTGACGTCTTCCACAAAGCTCTTCACCAGATTGGTGGTGGCTTGTTTGGTGGCCTTGGCTTGATCCAGTTCCTGCTGGAAGCTGACGACCCTCTTGGGCTGTATCTGCTTGAAATAGGATTGGCCGGAGGAACGGCCGAACTCGGGTTTGTGGATCTTGGTGCGAAGGGTGTCCACGTAGACGTACTGGCAGTACTTGGACACTTCATCGATGTCGGCTTCCGAGTTCACCGTGAAGCCCTGGAACAGGAAGGGGGTTTCCAGCCAGGGGCGGTCCAGTTCGCAGATGTACATGCCGATCTTCAATTCGCCGACGGCGACCTTGATCTTCTCGACGACGTCAAACTTGCGGGGAGGGCGATCTGACACGATAGGTCAACCTGGTTGTTGCGGGCCTGTTGCCGGGTTTAGAGTCCTCCGCACCGACTTGGTTCGGCGTGTTCCATGCCCCGAGAGGACGCCGCCAGTCGGACGCTGGAATGGCAAATAAGAATAGCCGAATTGATTGGAGTGGTCGGTCGGGCTTGGCAACGGGCCTTGCGCGGCTACCGGGAACGGAATAAGTGTTAGTATTCACACCATGCGCGCGTCATTGCCAAAAGTTGCGCGTTGCGCCGCGGGCAAGGCTGAACAGGGGTTGGAACCTGGGCGCGTAGAACCAACAAACGGGACCATCCATGCTGCGAATACCGATTAATGAACAGGGCTGGGGCCTGTTCATCCAGATGATGAGGAACTTTACCGGTTCCGAAGTCGGCATGAAGGCAGTGGGATTGTTCGTCTCGCTGATGTGCCTGCTGCTCGCCGTCAACGGTCTGAACATACTGAGCAGCTACGTCGGCCGCGATTTCATGACGGCGATCGCGGAACGCAATGTTCCCAACTACATCCACCAGGCCGTGATCTATGTGGCCGTGTTCGCCGCGTTGACCATCGTGGCGGTGGTCCTGCGCTACTGCGAGGAACGCCTGGGGCTGCTCTGGCGGGAATGGATGACCGACCGGCTCCTGAAGCTCTACATGGAGTATCCCACCTACTATCGGATTACCGATGCCCTGATCAAGAAGAGCGGGATGGAGAATCCCGACCAGCGCATCGCGGACGACGTCAAGGTTTTTACCACCAGCACCCTATCCTTCACCCTCATGATGCTGAATGGGGTCTTCACCATCATCGCGTTTTCCGGCGTGTTATGGTCCATCAGCCCGGAGTTGTTTGGCGTGGCCGTGTTCTATGCCGCTGGCGGCACGCTTTTGGCCGTGCGCCTGGGCAAGCCCCTGATCGATCTCAATTATGCGCAGTTGGACAAGGAGGCCAGTTTTCGCTCGGGACTGATTCAGGTTGGCCAGAAAGCCGAGTCCCTGGCCTTGCTGCACAGGGAAAGACCGATCCTTGCGCGCTTGTCACGGCAGTTTGACGAAGTGGCGGGCAACTTCCACAAGATCATAGTGGTGAACCGGAACCTGGGCTATTTCACGACCGGCTACAACTACCTGATCCAGATCATTCCCGCCCTGCTGGTGGCGCCGCTGTTCATCCGGGGTGACGCCGATTTCGGTGTCATCACGCAGTCCACTATGGCGTTCACTATGCTGTCAGGCGCATTTTCCCTGATCGTCACCCAGTTTCAGCAGATTTCCTCGTTCGCGGCGGTCGTGGAGCGGCTTATCAACCTGTGGTACGCGATCGAGTTGGCGCAGACCAAGACGGTTTCGGGCATGGATGTCAGCGAAGAAGACGGGGTTCTGAGCTTTGAGAGGCTTAGCGTGCGCTCCGTCATCGACGGCCGCGTGCTGGTGCGTGATCTTTCCATCACGATTCCCAAAGGCAAGCGTGTTCTTGTGGTGGCCCAGGGCGAGGCGGTGAAAGACGCCTTCATCAAGGCGGCGGCCGGGATTCTGGACACCGCAACAGGCAGGATCTGCAGGCCGCCGCTGGGAAAGCTCCTGTTTCTGCCCGAGCGTCCCTACCTGTCCACGGGTTCTTTGCGGGATGCGCTGGCTCCGGAACGCAAGGATCAGCCCGTCAGCGACGAGGAGATCGTGGCGGTTCTGGAGTCCGTCGGTATCCGCGATGTGCTGACCCAGGCCGGAGGTCTGGATGTAGAGCATGACTGGGATACGCTGGTGTCTGCCAACCAGCAGCAGTTGATTTCCTTTGCGCGCATACTGCTGAGTCGCCCCCAGTTTGCGGTCCTGGACCGGCCGAGTGCAGAGGTCTATCCAGAAAAAAGCGCCCAATTGCTGCGTATGCTGAGCGCGCAGGAAATCACATATTTGACGGTAGAGAGCAACGGGCGTTCGATGAGCGACGATATGGCGGAATTCTACGATGCAGCGCTGTTCCTGCGGGCGGAGGGCGAATGGGAGTGGCGCGAACTTTCGGCCGGGAGCCAATCTAACTGACGTCTAAGGGATCGTCCGTATTGCTGACCTTTGGCTGTCGTCCTGATAATAATCAAAATAGGCTCCAACCAATTCAAGAACCTACACAAGAGAATTTTTCATGTCGCACGATGAAAGCACGCAAGACCCCGCCAAGAGTGCTCCCCAGGAAGTGCTCGATGACCCTATTCCGGGGCAGAAGCGTGAGAGAAGGAAGAGATATCCTGGTATTTTGTCCAAAGTCGCCGCAGGCGCGCCTGAAAATGCGGCGCTGGCGGTTCTCAAGGGCGAGTTGGATTTGCCGGTGCCCTCCGTAAGCGCCGTGCCCGATAAGGCGGGTGGCTCAGACGAGAAGAAATGAATTTGGCGTGTCGGAGGAGGGGCTATGTGCGCGACGGTCCCAATGGGCCAAGGCACTGCGTAAGGAGTATTCCCCGCCTGCGCCGTAGAGCACTTTCGCCCTTGAACCGTTGGTTCAGGTGGGAACTGCCGATCCCGAATCAGGCTTTCCGCTCGAGGCGGACATGCACACATCTAGAACCGATGCGTTCCCGGGGTTAAGAATTAGGCTCAAGAAAAAACCCAGAGCACTTCGAACGCCACAGGGAATACTACCTAATATTCTACAAGCTTGCGGTCATCCTGCAAGGCCATCCAAGACTTTTATTTATTCGGTCCCGAGCGCCGCATCGATCTTCTCATGCAGGGCGTTCATACGGTCCCCGAAGCTGCTGGAGAGCAGTTTATTTTGGCTCTGGGCCTGAATCAGTTCGTGTGCGATGTTCAATGCCGCCATGACGGCGATGCGCTCGGTCCCGATGACCCGGCCGGTGTCGCGAATCTTGCGCATCTTGTCGTCCAGATAGCGTGCGGCGACGATCAGTTCGTGCTCTTCGTCTTCAGAGCAGACGACGGGGTATTCTTTTCCTAGGATGTGTACCTTGATCGGGAGTTTGCCTTCGCTCATATTTCGTGTCCCATGGATTTAAGGCGGGAAATCATAGCTTCAACCCTGTTTTTTGCGATCGCTGCTTTCTCCACCAGCGTTGCTCGTTCCTTCGACCATTCTTCAAAGCGAACCCTGAGCTCGCGGTTCTCCTCCTTGAGGCGCGAGCAGCATTCCGTCATCGCCCCGATCTTTTCTTCCAGACGGCGAAATTCAGTATCGAAGTCGATGGTTTTTTCGTTCACCTCGGTTCCTGCAGGCGGTGCTGTTGTCGGGTGGCGCGTCTTTCAGACGTAAGATCGCGATGCTAGGATAGAGAATTACTGACCTTCTAACAAGATTTCAGATGAAGCTTACCTTGCCTTATCAACAGGTCCAGGACGTGGTCTGCAAGGAGCCTGCTCGTCTCAGTGCGGCTGAAGCGCACGGGGTGCTAACAGGGATGCTCTGTGTATGCGGCGAACTCAAGGCGCAGCAGTGGCTGTCGGTATTGTTTGACGAAGGCGCGGACGCTCCGCCGGATACTGATGTCCCCACGCTGATCGATCTGTGCGAACAGACGCGCCAAGCCTTGCAGGAAGATGAATACACCTTCGAGCTGTTCTTGCCCGATGATGGCGTCGATTTGCATGATCGCGCCGCAGCGCTGGCGGAATGGTGCCAAGGCTTTCTTTATGGGGTCGGTTTTCAAGGGGGCGCCGGCGATTGGCCGGACGATACCGCCGAGGTGCTGGGTGACCTGGTGGAAATCTCCCGGCTGGACTCCAACGTCGACGGCGAAGCCGATGAGGTGGCTTTTGCCGAAATCAATGAGTTCGTCCGCATTGCCGTGCAGATGGTGCGGCAGGAATTCAGCCAGTCGTCCCCCTCCATCCGTCTCCACTGACAGAAAATCATGATCAGCAGCAGCGAATTTCGCCATCGCCGAAAGGCTCTGATGCGCAAGATGAAAAAGCGCAGCATCGCAGTTCTCGCCTCCGCGGGAGTCGCAGTCCGCAACAGGGATGTGGAGTTTCCGTTTCGTCAGGACAGTGATTTTCTCTACCTAAGCGGCTTCAGTGAGCCCGAGGCGATCATGGTGCTGGCGCCGGGCCGGGCGTCCGGGGAATTTATTCTGTTCTGTCGGCCCTACGATCAAACCAAGGCGATCTGGACCGGCAAGCACGCCGGGCTGGAGGGCGCCCGCCAGGAGTTTGGTGCTGACGAGGCATATGATATCGAGGAACTCGATTCGATTTTGCCTGGCATCATGGATGGCTGCGAGCGTGTCTACTACAGCATTGGCGTCCACGAGGAGTTGGACGGGGCGGTCATGAGTGCCGTGAATGCCCTGCGCGAAAAGGCCCGCGCCGGAGCTCATCCGCCTTCTCAATTCCTCAATCTGGATGGTTTGCTGCACGAAATGCGGCTGTTCAAGAGCGAAGCTGAATTGGCCGTCATGCGGCGTGCGGGCGAGGTGTCCGCTCGGGCCCATCGCCGGGCCATGCAGGCATGCCGGCCGGGGATTTATGAATTCCAGATAGAGTCCGAGCTGGTGCATGAGTTCATGCGACACGGGCTTCGCTACCAGGCTTATCCTTCCATTGTGGCCGGCGGTGAAAACGCCTGTATCCTGCATTACACCGAAAACAAGGATGTACTCAGTGACGGGGATTTGCTTCTGATTGATGCCGGCGCTGAGTGTGACGGTTATGCCGCTGATATCACCCGCACATTTCCGGTGAACGGCCGGTTCAGTGAGCCGCAGCGCAAGCTCTACGAGTTGGTGTTGGCGGCGCAGTTGGCTGCTATCGAGGCTGTCCGTCCGGGAGCGCGCTGGATCGATCCTCACGACGCGGCGGTCCAGGTGTTGACCAAGGGCCTAGTAAAACTGGGGCTATTGAAGGGTCGGGCCTCCAAGCTCATCAAGGAGGAGGCTTACAAGCGCTTCTACATGCACCGGACGGGGCATTGGCTGGGCATGGATGTCCATGACGTCGGAGACTACAAGATCGGCGACGAATGGCGGCCCTTAGAGCCTGGGATGGTGCTTACGGTCGAACCCGGGCTTTACATCTCCAGGTCTTGTCAGGATGTCGATCCGATGTGGCGCGGAATAGGTATTCGGATCGAGGACGATGTGCTGGTGACCAAGCGTGGCTGTGAGGTGTTGACGGCTCAGGTTCCAAAATCGGTAGCCGAAATCGAGGCATGGATGGGACAAGGCAATGACGCATGATCATGATGTATTGATAGCGGGTGGTGGTCTCGTGGGTGGGAGCCTCGCACTCGCTCTGCGCGGGACCGGCTTGCGGGTCGCTGTCATCGAGGCGCAGCCAGAGAGTGCGCGTCTCGCCTCTGCGGCTGGCGACCGTGCTTTGGCGCTGTCTTGGGGTAGCGTTCAGATTCTCCGGCAGTTGGGCATCTGGGGCGATATCGAGCCCCATGCGGCAGCCATCCGGCATATCCATGTGTCCGACCGGGGGCATTTGGGCAAGGTGCGCCTGCACGCGGACGATCTCGGTGTGGCGGCCCTGGGTTATGTGGCCACGGCGCGCGTGATAGAAACCGCGATCGCGCGGGCTTTGTCGGCGGCGGCCCTTGATATGTTGTGTCCGGCGAGTCTGATGGGAGTCACTTCAGGGAGGGGCGGTGTGCATGTTTCTCTCAGGCACGGAGCGGAAAGTATGGCGCTCACCGCGCGCTTGCTGATAGGCGCCGATGGCGGCAACTCCACCGTCAGGCGCTTACTCGAAATCGGCCAGGCTGTGCGGGAATACGGACAGACTGCCATTGTCACCGAGGTGGAAACCGCCTTGCCCAATCAGGGGGTTGCCTATGAACGATTTACCGCGGCTGGCCCTTTGGCGATGCTTCCGCTGGGCAAGCGCAGGAGTTCGGTGGTTTGGACGCAGAAGCATGCCGACGCCGAGGAACTGGTTGTGCTGTCCGATGCCGAGTTTCGCGAGCGTCTGCAGCAGGCATTTGGGTTCTGGTTGGGCAAACTAACGCTCACGGGGCCTAGGCGCAGTTTTCCTTTGCGTCTCATACGAGCTGAGCGGATGCAGGCGGAACGTGTCCTGCTGGTCGGCAATGCCATGCACCAACTCCACCCGGTTGCCGGTCAAGGCTTCAACCTGGGGTTGCGCGATGTGGCGCTGCTGGCTGAGCGGTTGACCGCCTGTCGTGAATTTGGCGAGGACATTGGTGACCCCGGCTTCCTGCAACGCTATGTAAAGGCTCGCCACTCGGATCTCGAGGCGGTCATACGCTTCACTGATGGGTTGGTTGGTGTGTTTTCAACGGATTTGGCGCCTGTGTCCGTCGTCAGGAATTTGGGGCTTTTGGCGCTGGACCAGTTACCGCCCTTAAAGAACTTGCTGACCCGTCATGCGATGGGCTTGTCGGAGCGTCTGCCACGCTTTGGTTGAAGTCGTTGTTGACATGGCTGGGCGTGTTCTTCATAATGCGCAGCTCTTCCGGGGCGAGTATGTTCTGGGGGGCGAGGGAAGGCGAGAGGGAGTGGTGGAGATGGGAGATGGAGTTTGAGGGAAGGTAGTTGACAGGGTTTGAGGATGGTGTAGAATGCTCAAGCTCAACGGCGGGGAACTGAAGCAGAACCGCTGACTTTAACAAGACGATCAAATAATTTTGTGTGGGCGCTGGCGGCGGTTTGAGGCGTAAGCTAAAAAAACTTTCGCGAGTGTCTTTTACATAAAAGCGCTTGTCGATTCAAGAGATATTTTCCGGGAAACCGGAAGGGCTATATAAAACTGAAGAGTTTGATCATGGCTCAGATTGAACGCTGGCGGCATGCTTAACACATGCAAGTCGAACGGTAACAGGCCTTCGGGTGCTGACGAGTGGCGGACGGGTGAGTAACGCGTAGGAATCTGCCCACGGGTGGGGGATAACTCTCCGAAAGGAGAGCTAATACCGCATAAGACCTTAGGGTGAAAGCGGGGGATCTTCGGACCTCGCGCCGGTGGATGAGCCTGCGTCGGATTAGCTAGTTGGTAGGGTAAAGGCCTACCAAGGCGACGATCCGTAGCTGGTCTGAGAGGACGACCAGCCACACTGGGACTGAGACACGGCCCAGACTCCTACGGGAGGCAGCAGTGGGGAATATTGGACAATGGGGGCAACCCTGATCCAGCAATGCCGCGTGTGTGAAGAAGGCCTGCGGGTTGTAAAGCACTTTGAGTGGGAAAGAAGGGTTCTAGGTTAATACCCTGGGACATTGACGTTACCCACAGAACAAGCACCGGCTAACTCCGTGCCAGCAGCCGCGGTAATACGGAGGGTGCGAGCGTTAATCGGAATTACTGGGCGTAAAGCGCGCGTAGGCGGTTTGTTAAGTTTGATGTGAAAGCCCTGGGCTTAACCTGGGAACGGCATTGGATACTGGCAAGCTGGAGTGTGGTAGAGGGGTGTGGAATTTCCGGTGTAGCAGTGAAATGCGTAGAGATCGGAAGGAACACCAGTGGCGAAGGCGGCACCCTGGACCAACACTGACGCTGAGGTGCGAAAGCGTGGGGAGCAAACAGGATTAGATACCCTGGTAGTCCACGCGGTAAACGATGTCAACTAGCCGTTGGGCGCGATTAAGTGTTCAGTGGCGCAGCTAACGCGATAAGTTGACCGCCTGGGGAGTACGGCCGCAAGGTTAAAACTCAAATGAATTGACGGGGGCCCGCACAAGCGGTGGAGCATGTGGTTTAATTCGATGCAACGCGAAGAACCTTACCTGGCCTTGACATGCTTGGAATCCTGCAGAGATGTGGGAGTGCCTTCGGGAGCCAAGACACAGGTGCTGCATGGCTGTCGTCAGCTCGTGTCGTGAGATGTTGGGTTAAGTCCCGTAACGAGCGCAACCCTTGTCCTTAGTTGCCAGCGGGTAATGCCGGGAACTCTAAGGAGACCGCCGGTGATAAACCGGAGGAAGGTGGGGAT